>JAYSLK010000906.1:0-4009 GCA_043725585.1 Actinomycetota bacterium | reverse complement strand
CGGTTTCGCCCGAGCGGATGGTGGCGATCCCCAGCTCGGTCTCACGGCCGAGCGCGGCGCTGAGCGGCAGGCACCACTGGTCGTAGCTGGAGGTGCGGTCACCGCGCATGCACTGCTGCGGGAACGACGCGATCTGACGTGCGAGATCGACCGCCGCGGCCAGTGCTCCGCCGCGTGGCACGAGCCGGTTGGCCAGCCCCATGCGGAGTGCTTCGTCGCCGCTGACGCCACGCCCGGTGAGGATCAGGTCGAGGGCGTGGCTGTGCCCCAGCAATCGGCTCAGCCGCACCGTGCCACCGTCGACCAGCGGCACGCCCCACCGGCGGCAGTACACGCCGAACACGGCGTCGTCGGCTGCCACGCGCAGGTCGCACCATGCGGCGAGCTCGAGCCCGCCGGCGACGGCGTGTCCTTCGACGGCGGCGATCACCGGCTTCGACAGCAGCATCCGGGTGGGACCCATCGGGCCGTCCAGCGACACGTCGGCCTCCACCCGGTTGCCGTTGCCGGTGCTCACCGCTCTCAGGTCGGCGCCGGCGCAGAACGTTCCCTCGGCACCGGTGAGTACCGCCACCGACAGATCGTCGCGACCCTCGAACTCGCGGAATGCGTCGGCCAGTGCAGCTGCGGTCGGTCCGTCCACCGCGTTGCGGACCTCCGGGCGGCAGATGGTGACCACCCACACCCCGCCGTCGAGTGCTTCGGTCGTGACCGTGTTCGTGCGTGCAGCATCCTTCGGTTGGCTCATGATGTGTGTCTACCGCGCTCTTCTGGTCGCGGTTCGCTTCGGGGCATGGGCGGGCTCGCGACCAGAACGCCGGGCGGGCCGCATCGTCATGGGCGGCGGCCGTTCCAAGCGACGAGACGATCGATCAACGGGGCATCGGCCGGCACCCCGACCACGTCGGCGAACGGCGCGCCCTCGTGCGCGACCTTGTCGCGAACCGACTCGTCCATCTGGGCGATCGCCGCGTCGAAGCTGGCGGTGCGGCCGTCGGCCGGCAGGCCGACGCGGATGGCTTCGTAGGCCTGGGCCAGCGTTGGCTGATGCCAGCTGGGTGACAGACCGGTGGCGGTCGCCAGATCCCAGGTGTGCACCGTGACCTCGTTGGTGTAGATCGCCATCGTCACCCTCCCCGGCAGCTGGGCCCACGGCAAGGTGATCAGGTGGTCGAGCACCTCTGTGGTCCACACCTCCTGCACACGGTGCGCCGCATCTCCCCACGCGCGCTCCAGTCGCGCACGGTGGCGCCGTCACCGAGCTCGACCACCTGCGGCACCTCGAAGGGGCTGCCGCCTGCGCCGACGATGGCGACGCGATGCATCACCGCCACCAGATGACCGAGCATGCCGCGCACGTCGAAGTCGGAACATGGAGTCGTCAGGGTGAGCTGATCGTCGGCGACAGCGGCGATCGTGGCGCCCGCCGTTGCGACGGCATGGGCGAAGCAGCGCCGCGGATCGTCTGCGGGAAGCGGTGCGGCGTCGATCGCGGCGTGGATGACCATCTCGTCGGAGACGGTGGCGACGGGGAAAGGGTGGAGACGGTGGAAAGGGTGGAGACGGTGGAAGTGGCCATGGAGGTGATGTCGTCGGTCATGTCGACCACGATCGTCTTCAAACAGGACACGTCATGGCCGGTTCAGATGGAAAGATCGGTGGTATGAGAGCCGACCGACTCGTGGCGATCCTGCTGATGCTCCAGCGGCGCGGCCAGGTGACCGCCGACGAGGTGGCGAGCGAACTGGAGATCAGCTCGCGAACCGCTCGCCGCGACCTCGATGCGCTCGGCATGGCCGGCCTCCCCGTGTACTCGCAGCAGGGTCGGGGAGGCGGGTATCGCCTGGCCGGAGGCGGGCGCACCGATCTCAGTGGGCTCACCTCGGCCGAGGCGCGGGCCTTGTTCCTGGTGGCCGGACCCTCGGCGGGGACGACACCCGACCTGCGGGCGGCACTTCGCAAGCTCGTTCGGGCGCTGCCCGAACAGTTCCGCGCCGCGGCAGAACAGGCGTCGGCATCGATCGTCGTCGATCGCGGGGGTTGGGGCGACGACAGAGGGGGAGCACGTCCGATTCCTGACCAGCTGGAAGCTGTCCAGCAGGCGGTGATGGAGTCGGCGCAGGTGCTCCTCGGGTATCGATCGCGCACCGGTGATTCGACCGAGCGTGTGGTGGAGCCGTTGGGCCTCGCAGCAAAGGGGACGAGTTGGTACCTCGTCGCCCATACGCAGGCGGGCCAACGAACCTTTCGCGTCGACCGGATCACGTCGATCCGACCCACCGGGCAACCCGCCGAACGACCGGCAGGTTTCAACCTGTCCGAGGCGTGGCAGGCGATCGCCGACGAGGTGGATCGGATGCGGATGCCACTGCGCGTGCGCGCCCTGGTGCAGGCCGACTCGCTGAACATCGTGCGATACCTGTTGGGGACGCGCCTGCAGATCGGCGCGGCAGCGCCCGATGGACGGATCGAGGTGGAGATCCGTGGGCATGGCGCCCGCCAGATCGCCGGCGAGGTCGCGGGCTTCGGCTCTGCGGTGGAGGTGCTCGACCCGCCGGAGGTCCGCCACGAGCTCGCGCGCATCGCTGGTGAGCTGACGACGGTCTACGCCGCGCCGATGTCGGGTCCGCCGAGACGTCGCTCGAACCACGCATCGCGGCCGAAGTCACCATCGACGTAGTGCGTTACCCGGAATCCGCATCGCTCGTAGAACGCGACGGTCGCCGTCCATGCTGCCGTCGTCTCGAGCACCACTCGCTGCGCTCCCCACCCTGTGGCGATGTCGATCAGCGCATCGAGAAGCCGTCGGCCGACACCGGCGCCGCGAAGTTCGGCAGCCACCGACATCCGCACCACCTCGACATCGTGGCCGTCACGTGGCACGACGGTTCCCGTGCCGACGACCCGACCAGCGTGATCGACCGCCACGAGCGTGCGGCCGGTGGGGTAGGTCGCGGCGAGGTTTGCGAGATCGTGATTGAGGGAGGTGTCGACCAATCCCCAATGCTCGGCCAGCCCGGCCAGCACCAAGCGGCCCGCCGCGACGATCTCGGCGGGGCCGGCCTCGTGCACGTCAACGCGCGTCGCGACGCCGTTCGGCGGGGCGCTACGTTCGGACGTCATGGCCGCATTGTCGTCGTCGCTCCCGCGTTCGTCCAGATGGCGCATGGGGCATCGGCCGAACCATCTCGGTGACGTCGATGGACGATCGAGCGCCGTGCCGCCAGAAGGCACCCCCCGTGAAGCCGGAGTTCTGGGTCGACCCTGCCGTCCGTGGTGCTGGCTCGCCTCGCAATGGGTGAACGACATCGCCCCTCACCGCGACCTCGACGTCGTGTGGCGCTCCATCAGTTTTGAAGCTCAACAACGACGTGCAACCCGGCTCCCCCTTCTCCGAGGTGGTCACCTACACGCACGGCCTCCTCGCGTGCTCGAGGCGTTGCGCGACGGCGAGGGCAACGCACCGCTCGGCACGCTCTACAAGGTGTACGGCGAACACATCCACCATCGACAGGACCGTTCGACGGCCGCGGCCGAGTTGTTGGCCGAGGCCGGTTCGACACCACGTACGCCGCGGCATTCGACGACGACGCCTGGGACCCCGTCATCCGAGCATCGGTGGACGACGGTCTGTCGCTCACCGGCAACGACGTCGGCACACCGATCCTCGGATTCACCGACGACTCCGGCCAGCGTGTCGGCTTCTTCGGGCCGGTGATCAGCCGTCGCCTCCCGAGCGAGCGGGGTCTGCGCTGTGGGACGGCGTCACCATGGCTGCGACCGTCGGAGGGTTCTGGGAGCTGAAGCGAACCCGCACCGTGGGGCCCGACTTCACCCCGGTCGTCTGACGCCCGAACTCCCGAAGACGGATTCGGTGACTCGTGCCGGCCGGTTCAATCGACCAGCACGCCGCCAAGCTCGATCAGGGCGTCCACGTCGTGGACGTCGTGGTCGAGCAACGGGACCTCGCACACCGGTGCGCCGTTCGCCAACGCGAACAGCGCCTCGA
>JAYSLK010000905.1:0-2256 GCA_043725585.1 Actinomycetota bacterium | reverse complement strand
CGGTTTCTTCGAGAAGGTGAAGCACAAGATCGTCCTGAACGGCGACTGGAACCAGGTGTCCGATCGCGACCACACGATCCTCGGGCGCCACTCGCGCCGATACTACAAGTACGCCGACGAGTGGCTCTACAACGCCGTCGAGGCGCACCGCCTACGCGCCAGCGACCCTCTTGGTGCCGAAGCCAAGGGAGCGGTCGCCGAGACGGCTCGGCTGGGATTGCTGGCGATCGCCGACGAGGTCGAGGTCTGAGTTGGAGGTCGACGCGTTCAGCGCGATCGCAGGATCGTACGACGACACCTTCACCGACACCTCCATCGGTGCGGTGATGCGATCGGCCGTGTGGGCGCATCTCGGCCAGGTGTTCTGGAAGGGCGACCGCGTGCTCGAGCTGAACTGTGGCACGGGCGTGGATGCGGCATGGCTCGAAGCTCGGGGCGTGCACGTGATCGCCACCGATGCTGCGCCGGGCATGGTCGAGGTCGCCGTGAAGCGAGGCATCGACGCTCGCGTGTGCCGCGCCGAGGACATCCGTGAGTTCGCCGAGCCACTCGGCCCGTTCGACGGCGCCCTGTCGAACTTCGGCGGCCTGAACTGCATCGACGACCTCGCGGAAGTGGCCTCCGGTCTGGCCACCGCGGTGCGTCCGGGTGGTGTGGTGGTGCTGTGCGTGATGGGGCCGGTGGTGCCATGGGAGTGGGGGTGGTACCTGCTCCACGGCCGGCCCGACAAGGCGTTTCGCAGGCTGCGCACGACCGCGCAGTGGCGTGGCCTGACGATTCGCTATCCCCCGGTGGGCGCCACCACGCGGACGTTCGCTCCGTGGTTCGAGGTGCGCGGCAGCCACGCGGTGGGAGCGCTGGTTCCACCGTCGTACGTCGAGCCCGTGATGCGGCGCCACCCTCGCCTGCTGAGACGACTCGACCAGTGGGAGCGCCGCATCCAATCGTGGCCCGTCGCGGTTCGTCTCGCCGACCACTACGTGCTCGAACTCGTGCGACGATGATCGACCCGGTGTGTCCGGCCTGTCATGGGGCGTTGCGACCACGCGTCGGCGGGTCGACCTGCACCCGGTGCAGCGAGGAGTACTCCACGGTCGACGGAATCAGCCGTCTGCTCCCCGCGGCCCGGGCGGCGCACTTCGCGGCGTTCCTCGCCGACTACACCTCGGTGCGCAAAGCCGAAGGGCGAGCCAGCGCAGATCCCGAGTACTTCCGCCGCCTGCCGGAACCGACGGTCGGCGGGCCGATCGAGTGGCAGTGGCGGATCCGTTGCCGCACCTGGGCCACGGTGCGCGACGAGGTGTTCGCTCCGGCAGTCGTCGGGGGCCGGTCGTTGGTGGTGCTCGACGTGGGTGCCGGCGTCGGATGGCTGTCGAACCGGCTCGCCGAGATGGGTCACCAGCCTCACGCGATCGACCTCACCATCGATGACGAGGACGGTCTCGGCGCGGCGAGGCACTTCGAACGGGAGCTGCCCCGCTACCAGGCCGAAATGGACGCATTGCCCTTCTCCGATGGTGTCGCGGACGTGGTGGTCTTCAATGCCTCTCTGCACTACTCCACCGACTACGTGCGCACACTGACCGAAGCGTTTCGTGTGCTGGCACCCGATGGTCGGATCGTGGTGATGGAGACGCCCATCTACGCCACCGACTCGGCAGGCCGAGCGATGGTGGCCGAGCGGCACGCGGCCTTCCAGCAGCGGTTCGGTACGAGGTCCGACTCCGTCGCATCCATCGAGTACCTCACGCCGTCGATGTTGGCCTCGCTGGAACGCGACCTACACGTGCTCTGGCATCGTCATCGCACCTGGTACGGGTGGGGGTGGGCGTGGCGGCCGTGGTCGGCGAGGTTGCACCGACGCAGACCGCCGAGCACGTTCGCCGTGCTGGTCGCCCGCCGGGCCGAGGTGGCTCGCCGAGCGCCGTGACCGACCGATGAGATGACCGACCGGCGAGATGGCAGACTGACGAGATGGTGTGGCGATGACGAGCGTCGGCGATGGGCTGCGCAGGGCGATCGACGTCGCGCTCGAGGCTCCGGTGGTCACGAGCTTCACGCGGCTCGGTCACGACGTGCGGTCGCGGGTGGACGGGTGGAGCCCACCGACACCGGAGGTTCTCGTCGGCAAGGTGGTCGTGGTGACCGGCGCGACGTCGGGGCTCGGGCGTGCTGCAGCCAAGGCCTTCGCGGATCTCGGTGCCACCGTGGTGATCACGGGTCGTGACTCGAAGCGCACTGCGGCGGTCGCGGCGG
>JAYSLK010000904.1:0-12327 GCA_043725585.1 Actinomycetota bacterium | reverse complement strand
CGACCACGCCCACTCGTCGGCCCGGTCGTAGTAGATGACCGACAGGAAGATCGGGATGCTCATCGCTGCGCCGGCGAGAGCGGCGAGCTTGGTTCGGTAGCCGATCAGCAACAACACCGCGATCACGGTCTCGCCGATCACTGTGAACCAGCCGAAAGCTGCGAAGTTCGGCAGGACGATCTCCTCGGTCAGCCATCTGAAGGGCCCGAAGGTGGAGTTGCGTGCGGCCGCGGCCGAGTACTTGTACAGGCCGCCACCCGATGACTCCCCGAAACCCGGTGGCACCTTCCAGTGCAGGTTGGCCAGCCACATCAACCCCAGGATGATGCGGGCAGCGCCCAGCACCGCGCCACGAAGGCGTTGATCGAGATCGGTCGCGCGTTGCTGGAGTGAAGCGAACATCTGCCCAGCATGACACCGGAATCGAGCGCGTTCGATCAGTTTCGTGTTTGTTTCCGGTCTCTTCCTGACGGGATTCCGCAACGACCACTAGTTTCTGGCCGTGTCCACCGCCGCGCCCGAACTCGACCGTGTGCCAGGCACGACGAACGGACGCGATCGTTGGCGAAGGGTTCGGATCGGTCTGGTGGCCGCCTACCTGATGGGGTACGTCGTGTGGTTCGCCACGAAAGGACTGATCATCGATCGCATCTCGGTGCTGATCTCGGTTGCCGTGTTGCTGATCATCGTCCAGGTCGGACGTTCGAGGCGGTCGTGGGCGGCGCTGGCGGTCGACTTCGTGTTGTACACCGCGATGTGGATCGCCTACGACGAGACCCGTGGCGCAGCCGATCGAGTCGGATCGCCGTTGCAGGTGGAGAGTGTCAGGAACATCGATCGCTTCATGTTCGGCGGGGTCGATCCCAACGTGTGGCTGCAGGACCGCTTCTACTCGGCAGAGCACGTGCGGTGGTACGACGTCGTCGCCTCCGTCGTCTACTACTCCCACTTCGTCGTGCCGGTCGCGGTGATCGTGACCTTGTGGATCCGTCGACGCGATCAGTGGGTTCGTTTCATGCGCCGGTTCGCCACCGTGCTCGCGATCGGCTGTGTCTCGTACGTCCTGGTCCCCACGGCCCCGCCGTGGATGGCGGCGGGTGGTTCTCGCACCATCCCGCTCGACGCGTTGCCGCCGCTCGAACGACCTGCCGGTCGCGGCTGGGATGCGCTGAACCTCGACTCGTTCGTGCACGCATGGGAGACCGGCCGCGACTGGGCGAACCCGATCGCGGCGATGCCGTCGCTCCACGCCGCGTTCTCGCTCTTCGTGGTGGTGTTCTTCTTCCCAAGGGTCCGGCGTCGATGGGTGAGGGTTGCGATGCTCGCCCATCCGGTCGCGATGGGGTTGGCGTTGGTGTACTTGGCCGAGCACTGGGTGATCGATCTGATCGCCGGATGGGCGTGTGTAGGCGCATCGTTCGCGATCTGGGGGATGATCGAGCGCCGACTCACATTGCGCCGACATCGGCTCGACACCACCCGTCTCGATCCGATGGGCACGTCGGAGACGGCCCCTGCAGGAGAACCGATCACCGAAGGCGCACAGGAATGGACGAGGCAACCGGCGTGACCATCTACCCGGCGTTGCACGGCGGTGACGGCGGTGACGGCGGTGACGTCGTTGTGGGTGTCATCGGGGGCTCCGGCTTCTACGAGTTCATGGACGACGTCACCGAGGTCGAGGTGCACACGCCCTTCGGCGCGCCCTCGTCGCCCGTGTCGATCGGTTCCATCGGCGGGCATCGGGTGGCATTCCTCGCCCGACATGGTCGTGGACATCAATTCGCCGCTCATCGAGTGCCGTACCGGGCCAATCTGTGGGCGATGCATTCGGTCGGTGTCCGCACCCTGATCGCGCCGTGTTCGGTCGGTTCGCTGCAGCCCGACATCCACCCCGGCCAGATGGTGGTCATCGACCAGGTGATCGATCGAACCTGGGGACGTCGCGACACGTTCCACGACGCGGGCGGTCCCGAGGAGGAACCGGGCTCCCGAGGCCCGGTGCACCATCAGAGCTTCGCCGACCCCTACGACGCCGGGGTGCGCGCCGAGCTGGTCTCGGCGGGTCACCGCACCGGCGTCGATGTGATCGACGGCGGCACGATGGTCGTGATCAACGGGCCCCGTTTCTCCACCCGCGCCGAGAGCCGCTGGTTCCGTGCCATGGGTTGGCACGTGGTGAACATGACCGGCTACCCCGAGTCGGTGCTCGCCGCCGAACTGGGCATCCGCTACGCCGGCCTCGCCCTGGTGACCGACTACGACGCCGGGGTCGATGGCCACGCTCCCGTCACCATGGACGAGGTGTTCGCGATGATGCGCGCCAACGTCGAGCGGGTGCGCAACGTGATCGTCGATGCGATCTCCACCGACCACGACGCGCTGATCGCGACGCAGTAGCCACCCGAGCGCGGAGCGATCGACCGGTCCGCCCGGCCGCCGATCAGCCAGCAGTTCAGTCCGCGGTTCAGTTTGCGGGTTCGACTGCCGATGATGCCTCATGCGACAGGTGCTGAATCGACGATCCTCGAGGAATCGCTCGCTCGCGTGGGCCGTGGCGTGGGGTCTGCTGGTCGCCGGCCAACTGACTGCATCCCTCGTTCCGGGTGACGATGTGTTGTGGGAGAGCCCGCTCGCGCTGTTCCTGATCGTCATCGTGGCTGCGTCGGCGTGCGCTGTGGCGGCCGGCGTCGTTGTCGCGGTTGCCTGGCGTGACGACACGGCGGAGTTGGGAATGCTGGGAGCGTTCACGATGGCTGTGTCGTTGCTGCCGCTCGTGCACGGCATCACCACCCCGGGCATCTGGTACGGGCCGAACGACGCCACGATGTCGTCGGTGTTCTGGGCATTGCCGATCGCCTCGATCGTGGCGGCGCCGTTGCTCGCACCTCGCTCGACCTGGGCGCGGGCTGTCACCCGACGTTGGCGTGTTCTGGTGGTCGGGCACCTCGCGCTCATCGGCACGGTGAGCGCCGGGTTGCTGGTCTCACCATCGCTGCTCCCGGTGTGGCCGATGAGCAGCTTCACCGCCATCGCCGTGGCGGGTGCGTCGATGTCGGTGTGCGTGGGGCTGTCGTACCGGCAGCTACGGCTCTCGGTGATCGCCGACTCGTCGAGACCGTTTGCGGTCGCCGTGGGATTCGCGTTCGTCGGGGTCTCGAGCCTGGTGTGGGTGGGGCGTGTCCCGTTCACCGCGGGCTTCTGGCTCGCGCACGCTCTCGACATCGGTGGTGTGTTGTTGGTGACGGTCGGAGCGGTCGTTGCGCTGCGTCAGAAGTCCGACCTGCGCGAGATGCTCCGCCCGCTCACCGTGCATACGCCGCTGGCCGCATTCGAACTCGGTCTCGATCCGTTGGTGCACCGATTCGTCGCCTCGCTGGAGACGAAGGACCCGGTGACCCGCGACCACGTGGTGCGATCGGCGGAGTTGGCCATGGCCGTCGGCGACCAACTCGGGATCGCTGCGCGCGACCTTCATGCGCTCGGGTTGGGGGCGTTGCTGCACGATCTGGGCAAGCTCACCATCCCTGATGAGATCCTGAACAAGCCAGACCGTCTCGATGCCGACGAGTTCCAGATCGTGCAGGGCCATGCGGCGGCAGGGGAACGATTGGTGCGCGAGTCGAGCGTGCTCGCACCGATCGGGCCGATCGTTCGGGGCCATCACGAGCGACTCGACGGGCGCGGCTACCCCGACGGCCTGGTGGGCGATGCGATCCCGCTGCTCGCCCGCATCGTCAGCGTGTGCGATGCCTTCGATGCGATGGCCGAGACGCGGCAGTACCGAGTTGGGATGGGCGCCGAGAAGGCGGTCTCGATCCTGCGCGAGCACGCCGGATCACAATGGGATCCACACGTGGTCGACGCGCTCGTCGTCGTCCTGGAACACCAGCGCACCGAAGTCGGTCGACTCGGTCAGGTCGGCCGAGTGCAGGTGCCTCAGCTCGACGCTGCTGCTCACGTGGTGTGCTGTGGGTGCCAGGACTCGCTGCCCGATGAGGTGTTGTCGGCCCTGGTTCGATCGCGGGACTGAACCGGCGGCGCGATCGTCGGACCTACCACCGCCACCGTGTGGCTCGTCGGGAGAAATCGTCTTCCCGTTCGATCACGCCGAAGGCTCGATCGGGTGTGAACTCGATGATGGTGCCGCTCCGCAGGAAGTTCTCCATCTCGACGTGCACCGAGGGGTCGTCCCAGTACTTGGCGAGGTAGGCGGCGACCATCGAGGCGATGCCGTCCTCGTCGAGCAATGGGTCGACCTTGCGTGCCTGGCCCTCCACCGAGATGCACTCAACGGTGTCGTCGACGGTGACCACGCACCGTCGGTTCTCCTCGATGTTGCGGGCTTTTCGTGCCGTCGGCGCGCAGGAGAACCAGAACTGGTCGGTCGCCGGCAGCCACACGCCCCACACCGGCATGGCGTGGGGACGACCCGCGGCCGATGCCGTGACCACCCAGTAGTTCTTGTTGGAGACGAGACGTTGCTGCGCCCATTCCCACGGCAGCGCCTCTGCGGTGTCGGTGGGTACCCCGTAGCCCGACATGTCAGGTCGTTCGACGCGCGGTGCCGCAACGGGAGGATCGTCGGTCACGACCGCACGCTACATCGGGTCATCCCACGGACTGAAGAGTCGTCCGTTGGCCGTGAATTGGCGGCGAGTCGGGCAGCCGACACTTGTTCATCTGGAATTGGGCAAGAATTCACCTTGCGGTGTCCAACGGGGGGACCGATGGCGATGGGGGGACAGCAATGGGCTCGACGATGGAATGGAACCCGACGGCGCCGGGGCCGTGGCAGCAGGACAGCGCACACAACCCAGTGGCACAGACGCTGATCATGCAGCAGGCGTACCCCGAGGGGTTCAACCGGGGGTTCACCGAGGCGTTCGCCGTGTACGGCGTGTTGCTCGACCGGTTGGCGATGTGCAGCGTGAACGGCTTCACCTACCACCAGCCCCAACCGTTCGACATGCCCGGGCCGGACGGCCCGAAGGATCCCGACTGGATCGGTGCCGAGTTCGGACGTCGCCTCGGTGTCGCCACGGCGGCGTTCGAGCAGAAGATCTGGCGAGCCGCGATGGATCGATGGGACAACGAACACAAACCGGCGTCGATCGCTCGGCACCGCGAGCTCGACGTCGACGTGTCGGCGCTCGACGACGCGGCGTTGGTCGCGCATCTCCGCACGTGCTGCGAGCACGTGACCGCGATGGTGTATCAGCACCACCGGTACAACTCGCACGCCCTGGTGCCCTTGGGTGACTTCCTCCTGCACGCGCTGCAGTGGACCGGGCAGCCGCTGCCGGCCTTGCTGGCGGTCTTCGACGGCTACTCGCCCGTCTCGAGCGTGGTGGCGCCCGAGATTGAGCCGGCCTTGGCTGCACTTCGTAGCGACGCAACCGCGATCTCAATGCTCACCGGCGGGGGAGACGCCTCCGACACCCTGACCCGGCTTCGGGAACGGGTTCCGGAGGTCGGCGACTACATCGATGCCGTCCACTTCCGTGTGATGGAGGGCTTCGACCTCGTCAACCCCACGATCGGCGAACGTCCGGAGATCATCGCGGGGCGGCTCCAGCGCGCGCTGACCGTCGACGCCGACGAGGCGTTGCAACGTTCGGCAGCGGCAGCAGACCTGCTTCGTTCGTTGGTGCCGGCCGAACACCAGGCCATGTTCGATGAACTGCTGACCGAAGCTCGGCACGTGTATCGCCTTCGCGACGAACGAGGGCTCTACAGCGAGATCTCGGCGATCGGGCTGCTGCGCCTCGGCCTGTTGGAGCTCGGCCGCAGGCTCGAGCGTGGTGGGCGGGTGACGGAGGCTGCCGACGTGCTCGACGCGACTATCGACGAGCTGGCCGGGCTGACCGCGGGTGCTGAGACGCCGACCGCTTCCGAGTTGCATCGACGTGGCATCGACCGCCTCGAACTCACACTGCAGGGCCCGCCTCGGTTCATCGGCGACCCGCCGCATGGGCCCCCATCGGCCGACGGTCTTCCGCCGGTGATGGCTCGATTGATGTCGGCGTTGGGCTTCATCATCGACGGCATCCTGGGTCAGATGATGCAGTCCGAGGGTGACGAATCCACGGTCGTCGGGATCCCCGGAGCACAGGGCATCTACGAGGGGAACGTCCACGTCGTGAGGTCGGTGGACGACCTGTTCGATCTCGAACAAGGCGATGTGCTGGTGGCGCCGACCACGGGCGAGGCCTTCAACTCGATGTTGCATCTCGTCGGCGCGATCGTCACCGACCACGGCAGCTTCGTCTCGCACGCAGCGATCGTGTCGCGCGAGATGGGAATCCCTGCCGTGGTCGGCACCATCGACGCCACCCGCCGGCTGGCGACGGCTCGGCGCGTGCGGGTCGACGGCTCGACCGGTCGGGTGACGATCCTCGCGTGAGGGGGCCAGTACCGTCTGCGGATCGGCGACGGGCAACGGGCAACGAGCAACGGGCAACGGGCAACGGGCAACGGGCGATCAACGTACGACGAATGGACGAGCGACGAGTGAGCGCGACCATCGTTGAGCCGAAGATCCCTGCGATCGCCATCGCAGGGATCGCGCTCGCCTCGGCACTCGTCCCCCTCAACTCCACGATGATCGCGGTCGCGCTGCCCGACATCGCCCGCGACTTCGACATCTCGAAGAGCCATGCGAGCGTGCTGATCACCCTGTACCTCGTCGCGATGCTGGTGGGTCAACCCCTGGCCGGCCGTCTGGGTGATCTGCTCGGCGCTCGACGGCTCGCGACGATCGCCGTCTTCTGCTTCGGCCTGTGTTCCGCGGGCGCGATGATCGTCGGATCGTTCGGAGCCTTGGTGGTGTTGAGAGCGCTGCAAGCGTGCTTTGCGGCAGCATTGTCCCCCAGCGTGCAAGCGATGCTCCGTGCGGTCGTGCCGGCCGACCAGCGAGGCCGCGCTTTCGGCCTCCAGAGCTCGGTGATCGGCGTGGGCGCCGGCCTGGGTCCGGTGATCGGAGGCGTGGCCGTCGCGGGGTTCGGCTGGAGGGCGATCTTCGGGGTGAACCTTCCGATCGTGCTGGCTGTGCTCTACGTCCTGCGGCGGCACACGTCGGCACCGGTGGCGTTGGCCGACGGTCGCGTGGTCGCCCCGAGCGAACCGGGGCCGTCACGCATCTTCAATCGCGCCTTCACGGCTGCCTTCTTCACGCAGGCGCTGTCGACGTTCGCCCAGTACGCGCTCCTGCTCTCGGTGCCCATCGTGCTCGACAGCCGTGGGTGGAGTGCCGCCGCCGTCGGCCTGGCACTGACAGCCCTGACCCTGGGCATGGTGGTGATGGGACCGCTCGGAGGTCGCACCGGCGACCGACGAGGCAGGCGGTGGCCCGTCAGCGTCGGCCTGTGCGCCACCCTCGGCGCAGTCGCTGCCTCTGCGACCATGGGCGACGACGTGCCATCGTGGTTGCTGGTGGCCACGTTGCTGGGCTTCGGCACAGGGCTCGGATTCGCGACCCCGAGCATCATGACGGCCGGCATCGAGGCGGCGCCCGAGCAGCGGATCGGTGCCGCGGCCGGCGTTCTCTCGGCCAGCCGCTACGTCGGCAGCATCGCCGCCACGCTGGTGCTCGCGGGTGTGGTGGGCGACGAAGGCGAAGGCCTGTCGCTGATGTTGATCGTGTGCCTCGTCACGCTGGTTCCTGCGCTCTTGTGGGCCCGGACGTTGCCCGGTCGCCGACCGGTGCCGTTCGCGATCGTGGGCTGACGAGGCGGCCGGCGTCAGCTCACGCCGGCATGTTGCACTCGGTACTCCGAGAGGTTCGCCGAGGCAAGGCCGGCCCACCGGATGACCGAGTTGATCAACAGCTCGTCTGCCTCCAAGCTCGCACCGGTCTCGCGTGCGCCGGCGTCCAGAGCATCGTCTGCCGACTCGTCGACGGCGACGGGTTCGGCAGGCGCGAGGAACTTCGACGCCAGCCAGGAGTAGAGGTGCATCTCGCCCGACATGGCTTGAGGCGCCAGGTCGCTCATCGCCACCGTCTCGACGAGTTGCTGGGGAAGTCCCCACATCGCCAGCAGTGCACCGCCGATGGTGGCCTGCAACCGCTCCGCTTCGGGGTCGTGTTCATGGGCGGTGCCGAGGAACAGCATGTGCCCGATGTCGAGCAGGAAGGCGCCGTTCCACACCCGTCGCACGACCGATGTCGCTCGGCCGGCGCGTTCGGCCAGCGTCGCCGCGAGGTCGGCACGCGCGATCGACCGATCTCGCATCGACTGCAGCTGTGACTCGAGCTCGGGGTCACGCGCTGCCACGGCGTCGAGCAGCCCCACGGTCAACAGGATCTCGCCCACCAGGTTCGCCCCGAGCAGACGAACAGCCTCCGCCGGGTCCTCGACGGTGCGGGAGAGGCCGTAGAACGACGAGTTCACGATCTGGAGCAACTTGGTCGTCATCGCGACATCGGTCGACACCACGTGGCCGACCTTCTTGGCATCGACGTCGGGGGCGTCGAGCTCACGGCGCAACTCCAGCATCGCCGTCGACGGACTGGGCAGCGACTTCAGCGAGCCGAGGATCTCCAGAACCTCGGGATCGGAGAGCCGGGCACGGAGCTCGATCGAGCGCAGGATCACCGAACGCAACAGATGAGGGTCACACGGCTTGGGCAGCACCTGGTGAGCACTCGACGCGAACGTCGGTGCGAGACCGTCGCGCGACATCACGATTCGCACGGTCGCCGGCTGGACCGACATCAGATGAGCGAGGAGCGTGGTGCCATCGACGGGGCTCTCGGCTTCTGTCACGTCGGCGACGATCACGTCGAACGAAGTGGCGGCGATCCGATCGACCGCGGCGGGCGCTCCGTGAGCGAAGTGCATGTCCCACTCGTGCTGGTGTGGGCGAAGCCGTTGCTCGAGATCGGTGAGGACCGACGCATCGCCGTCGACGAAGAGGACGCGAATCATGGAATCTCCAGGAATGGTGAGGTGTGGCCAGAAGTGCGCGGTACAGGAACGAGCACCCCCTATATCGGGGGGTAGTGGGGCGCGGTTGAGCAGTTCTTGAGATTCGCGGCACCAATTCGGCACGCTGGCGAGAAGAGGGCGTGGCCCGCTCGCATCTCGACACGTCCCGGCACCCGGGGCGTCAGCGGTCAGGCGGATACGATCCACCCCATGGCTACCGTCCTTGAGCTGACCGAGGGCCTGCCCGAGGTGGAGTACGCCCCAGGGGACGTGGTGATCGAAGAGGGCACTCGCACCGGCTCGATCTGGATCCTGGTGTCGGGCTCGGTGAACGTCCGCCGCGGCTCCACGGCGATCAGCACGAACTCCCAGCCCGGCTCGGTGTTCGGCGACGTCTCGTTGTTGCTCGACCAGCCACACGGCGCCACCGTCGAGGCAGCCGAGCCCACCGTGATGCGGTACGCCGCCGACGGTGTCCATCTGTTCGACCGGTACGTGGGCTTCTCCCGAATGGTGGCGACCGGGCTGGCCTCCCGACTGGACGTGCTGACGGCATACCTCGCCGACATCAAGCAGCAGTACGGCGCCGCCCCCGGCATTGCGATGGTTTCCGACGTGTTGCGGCATCTGGCAGCGCAACCCGTATCATCGGTTCCTGCCGTGCGACCGGTATCTGCCCGCGATCCCGACCCGGAGTACTGACGGGCCGGCCACGGTGCCTGAAGCCCGCGGTACAGAACCACTCAGAACAAGGTGCGTGGCGGTCGAGTCGGTGACGTGAGATCGGCGTGCTCGATACCCATCATCGACAGCCATGTGGCTGTCTGCCCGACGAGATCGATGTCGATCCTCGTGGGGAGCGGACCTCGTTGGTTGCCCGGATTCAGCACCCAGGTGTGGCCGACGCGGTCGATCCACGACCCGTCAGGGTTGAACGGCGGGCCGTGCACGTGACCGCTGAGGACCATGTCCGGCTGATGCTCGGCGATCCATCCCGCGAGGTCGGCATCGCCGTAGTGGCGGCTGCCGGTCCACGACGTCGGCGAATCGGTGGGTGGCCAGTGGTAGACCCAGATCCAGCGGGCCGGGCGACGTGCGGCATCGGCCGCCAGTTGGTGGACCACGGCCTTGCGGCCGGCGGGGCCGTCCCACCAGGGGCAGATCGTGAACAGCGTGTCGTCGATCATCCACGAATCGCCGTCGGTGGATGCACCCATGGAGCGCAGGGAGTCGAGCCACAGCGGTGCGTTCTCGCCGTGCTCGTCGGGTCCGGTCAGGTCGTGGTTGCCCGAGCTGATCAGCGTCTTCGTGCGTTCTTGGAGCAACGCGACGTATCGGCCGACGATCACCGACTGGGTCTCGAGCGCTACGGCAGAGCTGATGTCGAGATGGTCGCCAGCCATCACCACGACGTCGAACTCGGCCGCCTCTTCGACGACCCAGTCGAACTGCGGGAGCGCGTAGTGGAGGTCGGACACCAACAGGATCCTCACCGCGCCTTGCGGTCCTGACCCGTGTTGCCCGGCTGGTCCGGCTCGCCCTGAGCGCCCAGATCACTCAGATCGAGGGTGCCGATGTGCGCAAGTGCGGCGGCATGGCTGCGATCGTGCCCTGTCACCGCCACGAGGAACGGGTCGCGGTGAATGCCGAGCAGTCGGCCTGGGCCGCGGGCGAACACCGAAGCGGTGCGGGGTGTGCTCGACAGGAGTGCCACCTCTCCGAAGAAGTCGCCTCGTCTGGCCGTGCGGATGAATGAGCCGTTCATCACCACGTCGAATTCACCTTCGGTGACCGCATAGAAGCGGTCGCCGAGTTCGCCCTGCACGATCACCTGATCACCGTCGTCGACCTCGACGTGTTCTGCCGAGCGAGCCACCGCTTCCAGTGCCAACGGGGCCAACGGAATGAACATCGGCAAGCGAACGAGCAGTGTCATCTCCACCACGGGCACCTCGGTGTTGGCGTCGGCGCGGCGCAACGAATGCAGACCCGCGAGGGTCAGCATCCCGAGCACCCCTCCGAGGCCGGCCAGCGCGAGGTCGAGCCCTCCGATCGCCAACAAGATCTGGGCGAGTGCCGAACCGGTCAGCTGCGCGACTGCTGCAGCCAGACCGAGCAGCGCGAACAGCGGTCCGAGCTGGCGAGGGTCGGTCGAACGTTGCAACAGCATTCGGCTGAGGTTGTCCATGAGCGACAGGCACGCGCCCATCAGCGGCAGGACGACCATCACGACCGGAGCTTCGGTGCGCAGGCCGAGCGCGATGCACATGATGGCCGCCGCCACGAGGGCGACGACGAGGGCAGGACGAAGACTCGATCGACGCACGACGTACGCCGCTACCAGCGTGCTGAGCAGAGCACCCGTGCCAACGAGGGCGCTGAGCAATCCCGGTCCATGTTCGCCCAGGTCGAGCGCCTTCAACGCCAGGATCACCAGCAACACATCGAATGCGCCGACCACCAGGTTTCGCGCCGAGGCGACGCCGACCACACCGATGCTCCAGGGATGACGGCGCAGCTCTGCGAACGCCAGTCGCATCACTCGTCGTTGTGGTGCGGCATGATCGGCAGTTCTCGTGAGCGCGAGCGGCGCCGGGCGCCAGGCGGTGACGGCCAGCGCGATCGCCGCACTGGCGGCGCATGCGACGAAGACCACCTGGGAACCGCCTACAGCCGCAAACGATGCTGCGATCAGCGGCCCGACGAGAGCGCTCGAGCTATCGCAGCCCGACACCCACAGGTTGCCGGTCACCAGCTCGCGGGTGGTGCGCACGATGGCGGGCATCAGCACTGCACCGGTGGGGCGCAGTGTGTTGATCGCGCCCAGGCCGACCACGACGAATGCCGCCACCGCTGGAGTCGGAGCGCCCAATGCTGCAGTGAAGGCCGCACCGATGTAGGCGATCGTCTGCAGCGCAAACCCTGCCAAGCGCACCCGATGAGCGCGATGCCGGGCGGTGAGTGCAGCCGCCACCGGAGCACCGACGAGCGATGGCGCGAGGACGGCGAGCGAGACGATGCCGACCGCTGACGCACCGTTCCACTCGTACGCGTGGACCAGCACCCCAACGGTGGCTGCCCACTCGGCGACGACGGTCAAGAAGTGGGCGACGACGAAACGAACGAGGCGCTGATCTCTCAACTCGACACCCCCACGACGACGACACTCCTGCTTTCCGATCGGAGCCACATGACTAGCACAGATGGGAATCGACCCACGCGTGCGGACGAGTGCAACGACGGCGCCAGCGTCAGATCCGTCGACTCCGACGATGCGTGCTGTCCTCTACCGTGGCGATCCGTGACATGTCCTCGCGCAGATCCAGGCCCGGAGCGCGCCGTCGTCAGGGCAGTGCCTGCTCGAGTCGGTCTGGTGGGCAACCCATCCGACGGCTAC
>JAYSLK010000903.1:0-3351 GCA_043725585.1 Actinomycetota bacterium | reverse complement strand
GCAATGGAGGCTCTGGTGCGATGGCATCACCCCCGGCACGGCCTGGTGATGCCGCTCGACTTCGTTCCGCTCGCCGAGCACACCGAACTGATCGTGGCGCTCACCGAGTACGTGCTCGATCGATCCATTTCTGCCGCACAGCTGTGGCAACGAACCCATCCCGAGATCCGGGTCGCGGTGAACGCGTCAGCTCGAAACCTCCACGACCTCGGCTTCCCGAAGACCGTGGCCATGGTGCTCGCCCGCCATCACTACCCGGGAGCGCTTCTCGAACTGGAGATCACGGAGAACACGGTGCTTTCGCATCCCGAGAAGACCTCAGTAGTGCTGGCGAGGATGGAACCACTGGGGGTGCGACTGACGATCGATGACTTCGGCACCGGGTATTCGTCGCTCACGAGTTTGCGGGACCTGCCGGTCGGCACGGTGAAGATCGATCGCAGCTTCGTGCGTGACATGGCGGTCGACGCGGGCGACGAGGCGATCGTCAAGGGCATCATCGATCTGGCACACAACCTCGGTCTCGTCACCATCGCTGAGGGGGTCGACAGCGCGGCGGCGTCGCAACGCCTGACGGATCTGGGCTGCGACATCATCCAGGGCTATCTCATCGCTCGACCCATGCCGCTGGCCGAGGCCGTGTCGTGGCTCGATCGTTGGCCGAAGACCGGTGTTCAGGTTGACGAACGCGCCGGGCTTGCGACATCGATGTCGACCGGGTCGACGACGGGTCTCGCCGCGTCGGAGCTCGCGGCGCTCGTCGAGTGCGACCCGTTGTCGGTGCTCGCCGATCCGCCTGAGATCCGGCGCCTCGAGGATCGGTCCGTGTCGTGATCGTGCTGTTCCTGACGGCCGCGATCGTCATCAGCGTGCCGCTGTTCGGTGGGAAGTTCACCCGATTGGTCGACGTCGAGTTCGAGGAGACCTGGCTGGTCATGCTCGGATTCATGATCCAGATCGTGGTGATCAGCGTGGCACCCCGGGACCTCGCGACGATTGCGGACGCCGTGCACCTGGCGTCGTATCTCTTGGCGGGTGGCTTCTTGTTGATGAACCTGCACGTCCCGGGTCTGTGGATCGTGGGACTCGGAGGCGGCCTGAACTTCGCGGCGATCATCGCCAACGGTGGCACGATGCCGGCGGGGGAGTGGGCGACGAGGGTCTCGGGACTCGTGCTCGCACAGGGTGAGTTCTCCAACTCCGAGATGGTCGCGAATCCACGTCTGCTCTTTCTCGGGGACGTCTTTCCGATTCCGAAGGCGTGGCCGTTGTCAAACGTCTTCAGCATCGGCGACCTGCTGCTGGTGGTCGGCGCCGCTGTGGTGCTGCACAGTTTGAGTGGCTCTCGCCTGTCGCGTGGGCATCCGACTGCAGCCGTGACGGGCGACGTCGTTGTGCCGAATCCCCGCGCGAGGGTCAGGGTGTCCTGACTCGCCCGTTCGGCGTCGAGTCGAGCTCAGCCGAGCACGGTGCGCAGGGCGTCGAGGCGGGCTGGTGCGGCCCGGTACCACACCCACAGGCCACGCTTCTCCCGCGTGACCAAACCGGCGTCGACGAGGATCTTCATGTGGTGGCTCACGGTGGGCTGCGATCGGCCAGACGGTTCCACCAGGTCGCACGCGCACACCTCGCCGTCCACCGAGGTGATGAACGACAGCAGCCGCAGCCTGATGGGATCGGACAGGGCTGCGAACGACTTGGCGAGCATCTCGGCTGCGGCTTCGTCGAGGGAGTCGAGGCGGACCGGTGTGCAGCAGGCAATCGGATCGGTCGGCGTCTTCGTTCGTCCAGCCATGCGACTATTATATCGAAGATCGTCGAACAATACACATCGATGAGTGTCGATGTTTATGGAATCACCTGCTACATTGACACCTGTCGATGTAGCTGTGGTGACCGAACCACGGACGAACGAAGGAGACAACGACATGTCACGAGTCCAACTGGCCCTCAACGTGGGCGACCTCGACGCCTCGATCGAGTTCTACACCAAGCTCTTCAACACGCCTCCGGCGAAGGTCCGCGAGAACTACGCCAACTTCGCCATCGCAGAGCCTCCGTTGAAGCTCGTGCTGATCGCAGGTGCCGGTGAGCCCGGAACGCTCAATCACGTCGGTGTCGAGGTGGAGAGCACCGATGAGGTGGCGGCGGCCGCCAACCGCATGCAAGCCGAAGGTGCCGCCTGCGACGTCCAGGAATCGACCACCTGCTGCTTCGCCGTCCAGGACAAGGTGTGGGTCTCGGGACCCGAGATCCCGTGGGAGATCTACACGGTGCTCGCCGACGCGGCCGTGATGCTGCCGCCCGAGTCGTCGTGCTGTGCCCCCGGCGATCAGGCGGGTGTGGTGGGGTAGTAGCGGCGTTTCGCACGCAGTGCCACGTAGACGAGGCCGACCAAGACCGGCACCTCGATCAACGGTCCAACCACGCCGGCCAGCGCTTGGCCCGATGACACCCCGAATACTCCGATGGCGACAGCGATCGCGAGCTCGAAGTTGTTGCCTGCCGCTGTGAACGCGATCGACGCGTTGCGGTCGTAGGGCAGGCCCATGCGGAGGCCGATCCAGAACGCGCTGAACCACATCACGCCGAAGTACGCCAGCAGCGGCAAGGCGATCCGGGCCACATCCCATGGCTGGTTGGTGATCCGGTCGCCTTGCAGGGCGAAGAGGATCACGATGGTGAACAGCAATCCGTAGAGCGCGACCGGTCCGATCGTTGGCAGGAATCGCCCCTCGTACCACTCGGTGCCCTTGGCCTGTTCGCCGAACACGCGGGTGAGCAATCCCGCCAGCAGCGGGACACCCAGGAAGATCAGCACCGACTTGGCGATCTGCCACACGGAGACGTCGATGCCGTCGCTGTCGAGGCCCAACCACTGGGGCAGCACGTCGAGGTAGAACCACCCGAGCACCGAGTATGCCGCGATCTGGAACAGCGAGTTGATCGCCACCAGCACCGCAGCGAGTTCGCGATTGCCGCCCGCGAGGTCGTTCCAGATCAGCACCATCGCGATGCATCGCGCCAGGCCGACGACGATCAAACCCGTGCGGTACTCGGGCAGGTCGGGCAACATCAACCACGCCAGTGCGAACATCAGCGCCGGCCCGATCAACCAGTTGAGCACCAGCGACAACGCAAGTGATCGGCGATCGCCGACGACCGTGCCGATGGACCGGTACTTCACCTTGGCGAGCACCGGATACATCATCGCGAACAGACCGATGGCGATCGGCAACGACACCGAGTCGAGCGTCACTCGCTCGAGTTGGGTGTCGAGGTCGTCGAACATGCGGCCGAGCGCAAGGCCGAGCAGCATCGCGACGCCGATCCACAGCGGAAGCAAGCGGT
>JAYSLK010000902.1:0-3005 GCA_043725585.1 Actinomycetota bacterium | reverse complement strand
GCATCCCCTGGGGTTCATCGGCACCGATGTCTACAGCCGCTACCAGCGGATGACCGGCCACAACGTGCTGTACACGATGGGGTTCGACGCCTTCGGCCTGCCGGCCGAGCAGTTCGCCGTGCAGACCGGTCAGCACCCCGCCATCACCACAGCACAGAACGTGGCCAACATGCGTCGCCAACTGCGACGCATCGGGCTCAGCCACGACCCTCGCCGCAGCATCGACACCACCGACCCGGCCTACTACCGATGGACCCAGTGGATCTTCAGCCAGATCTTCAACGCCTGGTACGACACCGATCGGGACACGGCGCGCCCGATCAGCGAAC
The DNA here is from genome assembly GCA_043725585.1 of Actinomycetota bacterium. Taxonomy (GTDB): domain Bacteria; phylum Actinomycetota; class Acidimicrobiia; order Acidimicrobiales; family Ilumatobacteraceae; genus VFMC01. The sequence continues at coordinate 2,676 of JAYSLK010000902.1, read as the reverse complement.
TGATCGACGAGTTGATCGCCGGGACACGGCCCACGCCCGATGGTCGCGCGTGGCAATCGTTGACCCCGTCAGAGCAGGCCGATGTGCTCGACGGGCACCGGTTGGCCTACATCAGCGAGGCGCCGGTCAACTGGTGCCCCGGTCTGGGCACCGTGGTGGCAAACGAAGAGGTCACCGCCGACGGCCGCAGCGACCGGGGGAACTTCCCCGTGTTCAAGCGCAGCATGCGCCAGTGGATGATGCGCATCACCGCCTACGCCGACCGCCTGATCGATGACCTCGAGCTGCTCGACTGGACCGATTCGATCAAGGCGATGCAGCGGAACTGGATCGGCCGCAGCGCGGGTGCTCAGGTCGACTTTGAGTCTCCTGCGGGACCGATCAGCGTGTTCACCACCCGCCCCGACACCCTGTTCGGTGCGTCGTTCATGGTGTTGGCACCCGAGCATCCCCTGGTCGACGCGCTCACCACGTCCGATCACGCGGCCGCTGTCGCCGAGTACCGCCGTGTGGCGGGCACCAAGAGCGACGTCGCCCGTCAGGTGGAGGACAAGACGAAGACCGGTGTGTTCACCGGCTCCTACGCCACCAACCCGATCAACGGTGCCCAGCTGCCGGTGTGGATCGCCGACTACGTGATGATGGGGTACGGAACGGGTGCGATCATGGCCGTGCCGTGCGGCGACGAGCGCGACTTCGAGTTCGCCCGCCAGTTCGGCTTGCCCATCCCGGCCATCCAGCAGCCGCCGACGAGTTGGTTTGACCAGCACGACATCGCGCCTCAGACGGGCGACGCGCTCGACACGGCGACGTGGCCGCAGGCGTTCGTCGGCGACGCGCCGTACGTGAACAGCGAGAACGATTCACTCGACCTGAACGGGCTGAACAGCATCGCCGAGGCCAAGCGTCGCACCAACGAATGGCTCACGGCCCACGCGTGTGGCGAGGCCACGATCAGCTACAAGCTGCGCGACTGGCTGTTCAGCCGCCAGCGCTACTGGGGTGAGCCGTTCCCCATCGTCTACGACGAGCACGGCCACGCCCATGCCCTGCCCGATGAGTTGCTGCCGTTGGTGCTGCCGCCAACCGACAGCTTCAGCCCGCGCACCTTCGACCCCGATGACGCGATGAGCAACCCGGAGAGCCCGCTCGACCGGCTCGACTGGTGGACCTCGGTCGAACTCGACCTGGGCGACGGCCCGAAGCGCTACCGCCGCGACACCAACGTGATGCCCCAGTGGGCAGGCAGTTGCTGGTACGAACTGCGCTACTGCGACCCGACCAACGAGAACGCGTTCATCGACCGCGAGGTCGAGGAGTACTGGATGGGCCCGCGTGCCGACGGACATCCGGGTGGGGTCGATCTGTACGTGGGCGGGGTCGAGCACGCCGTGTTGCACCTGCTGTACGCCCGGTTCTGGCACAAGGTGCTGTTCGATCTGGGCCACCTCAGCTCGAAAGAGCCGTACCACCGCCTGTTCAACCAGGGCTACATCCTGGCTGCGGCGTTCAAGGACGAGCGCGAGATCTACGTCGACGCGTTGAGCGTGGAAGAACAAAACGGGCAGTTCACCTACGAGGGCAAGCCGGTCACGCGCGAGTGGGGCAAGATGGGCAAGAGCCTGAAGAACGCCGTCGCCCCCGACGACATCTACGAGGCCTACGGCGCCGACACGCTGCGGTTGTACGAGATGGCGATGGGGCCCCTCGATGCGTCTCGTCCGTGGGAGACCCGCGACGTCGTGGGCATGTACCGGTTCTTGCAGCGTCTGTGGCGCAACCTGGTCGACGAAGACACCGGGCAACTGCGCGCTGATCTGCCTGCGTTCGACGACGACACCGACCGGCTGCTGCACCGCACGATCGACGGGGTGCGCGCCGACATGGGCGCGATGCGCTTCAACACGGCGATCGCGAAGCTGATCGAGCTGAACAACCACCTCACCAAGCTGGGTGGCTGCCCGCGCGAGACCGCCGAGCGGCTGGTGCTGATGCTGGCGCCGCTCGCGCCGCACATGGCCGAGGAGCTGTGGCGGATGCTGGGCCACGCCGACACCATCGCCTACGAGCCATTCCCGGTGGCCGACCCGGCGAAGCTGATCGACGACACCATCGAGATCCCCGTGCAGGTGAACGGCAAGGTGCGATCGCGGATCACGGTGTCGGCCGACGCTGACGCAGCAACGGTCGAGGCCGTCGCCCTCGCCGACGCGAAGGTGCAGGCCAGCCTGGCCGGCGCCACGCCGAAGAAGGTCGTCGTCGTCCCCGGCCGCACCGTCAACATCGTCGTGTGACCAACCCCACCCGAAGAGCGAACCGCGATGAGAGATGAGTGGCGCTGGCGCACTCATCTCTCATCGCGGTTTTCGGTAGCGTGATCGGCATGAACGTCGAGGTAGTAGATTTCCAAGCGGCGGATGCGCCGGTGTCGTTCACCCGGTCGCTGCGCGAGACGGGGTTCGCGGTGATCGTGAACCATCCGTTGCCCCCGCCGCTGGTGCAACAGATCTACGACGAGTGGCTGGCGTTCTTCGAGACCGACGCCAAGTACGCCTATCGCTTCAGCGACGGAGACCAGGACGGCTACTTCGGCCCCGACGTGTCCGAGACCGCCAAGGGCAACACCGTGAAGGACATCAAGGAGTTCTTCCACGTGTACCCGTGGGGTCAGTATCC
>JAYSLK010000901.1:0-3000 GCA_043725585.1 Actinomycetota bacterium | reverse complement strand
GCACGACACCCATGTGCTGGTCGCCACCAGCTCACCTTCGATCCACACGCCGAGATGGACCGCGCCGGGTGCCCGGTCCTGGGGGAACGACACCTCCTTGGTCGGGGTGTCGGATCGCAGCACGGCGAGGCGCACGGCGTAGGTGTCCTCGGTGGTGACCGGGACGACCCGCCAGATCGTGGGTCTCGCCGGATCGCCGGTCGTGTTGCCCGTCGCGCTCATCTGGTCGCGCTCATCTCGTCACGCGCACCAGCTCGCCACCGGAGGCGGCCGACCGGTACATCGCGTCGACGATCCGGTGGGCCTGCACGGCGATGGGGAAGTCGGGGTGGGCGGGCCGACCGCTCGCCACGGAGCGCACGAACTCGGCGTCGGGGTTCATCGAGCCATCGAGCAGTGGGAGCGCCGCCTCCTCGAGCGCCTCGCCCTCGAGCGAACCGGTGACGCCGTCGCCGTCGGTCCACGAGACCGGTCCGTACCAGTCGTCACCTTCGATCACGATGTGGCGGCGCTCGCAGAACACCTCGACGCGGCGAAGGCTGGGGCGGGCGAGGTTGTCGTGCCACACGCTCGTGAGGGTGCCGGTCGCGCCGCCGACGAAGCCGATGGAGGCGCTGGCGACGTCCTCGATGCCGTCGTACCCGTGGAAGTTGGCCGTGTTCGCACTCACCCGGTCGATGTCGCCGACGAGGAAGCGGAGCATGTCGACGTCGTGGATGCTGTGCTCGAGGAGCGTGCCGGCGCCGACGAGCGCCTTGTCGGTGCGCCATGTGGATGCATAGTGACCCTGGATCGGGATGAACTGATCGTCGCGGAAGACCACGGTCATCACCCGGCCGGCCTTCGGGTCGTCGATCAGGTGCTTGGCCCAGTTGTAGGCCAGCGAGCGTCGGAGGACGAGGCCCACCTGGTTGATCAGTGCTGCAGCGGACACCTGGTCGGCCATCAACTCGGCGATCTCGGTGCTGACGGCGAGCGGCTTCTCGCAGAAGATCGCCCGACCGCGCTCGATCGCCTTGGCCACCTGGCGAGGGTGCTCGCTGGTCCACGTGCAGATGTAGACCGTGTCGCAGCCGTCGAGGACGTCGTCCTCGGAAGCGCAGACGTGGTGGCCGGAGGCTGCGGCGAACGCCTCGGCTCGGTCTCGATCGGGGTCGAACACTCCGGCTCGGACGACGCCGAGCGACGCCTCGACGCCGCTGCGGCGAAGGCTCTTCGAGTGGTACGTGGCGATCAGGCCGGCGCCGAGAAAGCCGATCCGCAGGTCGTTGCTCATCGCTGGCCGACTCTACGCGGCGCCATCCGAGAGTTCGGCAAGCGTGACCACCCGATCGGCGAGGGCACGGGCTTCGGCCGGGTCGTGGGTGACGATGAGCGCGGTGGTGCCGGTGGCGCGCAGCACACGATGCAGATCGTCGGCGAGACGGTCGTGGAGCGCTACGTCGAGTCCGCTGAGCGGCTCGTCGAGCAGCAGCAACGGGGGCGCAGGAGCGAGCGAACGCACGAGTGCGATCCGCTTTGCCTCGCCGCCGCTGAGCGATGTGACGGAGCGGCGGCCGAACCCATCGAGACCGACGAGTTCGAGCAACTCGGCCACGCGTGCCGCCCGTGCCGCACTCGGCATCCTCTGCATCCGGAGGCCGAACTCGATGTTCGCCGCGACGTCGCGATGTGGGAACAACTGATCGTCCTGGAACACGAGCCCGATGTGTCGCCGATGCGGTGGGAGCGCAGTGATGTCGCGGCCGTCGAGTTCCACGGTGCCCTCGTCGGGTGCCAGCAGACCGGCGATCACGCGGAGCAACGTGCTCTTGCCGCACCCCGACGGGCCTTGCAGAGCCACGATCTGTCCATCGGCAAGCTCGAATCTGATGCGTTCGAGGATGGTGCGCGCGCCGTAGCGCACCGACACGTCACGAACGGCGAGCATCGTCACCTCCAGAGCGTGCCGGGGACGAGCGTGCCAGAGACGAAGAACGATCGAGCAGCTCGATCCCCACCAGGACGACCGTGGTGGCCACGGCGAGCACGAGCGCGAGTGCCGAGGCCTGCGCCCGCGGGATGTCGCCGGCGCGACCGAGCAGCCGAGCGATCGCAATCGGCAGTGTCTCCTCGCCGCTCCGACTCAAGAACGTCGTGGCCCCGAACTCGCCGAACGACACCGCGGCGGCAAAGCATGCGCCCACCAGCATCGGCCGGCGCAACAAGCGGACGTCGATCTCCCACCAGGCGCGAATCGGTGATGCTCCCAACACCGCCGCCGCCTCGCTCCAGCCCAGCGGGCGGGCGCGCAGCACCGGGAGCGCGGCGCGTACGACGAACGGCACCGCCACGAGGGCATGCCCGACGGGCACGAGCCATGGCTCGCCCCGCCAGTCGACGGGGGCGTGGTCGAACGTGATCAGCATGCCGAAACCGATCGTGACCGCCGAGGTGCCCAGCGGCAACATGGAGCCGATGTCGAGGAGGCGACCGGCGGTGCGGGTCGACGCGATCGCGAGCGCAGCGAGAACGCCGATGGCCACGGCCAGGACAGTGGCGAGCACAGCTGCGCGCGCCGAGGCGCCGAGCGCGCCGAGCGCATCGATACCGAGATCTGCACCCGGTCGAGTTGGTGGGCGCCCGAGGTCGCGCCAAGCAACCAGCGACCACCGCCCCCCAGGTTGCACCGACGACATCGCCAGCGAGATCATCGGTGCGGCGACCACCGCTGCGGTCGCGAGCGCAGCGGCGGACACCGCGGCCCGAGCACGAAAGGCGCGGGGCCGCGGTGGGGCCTGAACGCGCAACCCGATCGACACTGCGGCGCGCCGCTGGGTGCGCGCGGAGAGACCGACGATCGCGGCCAGCAGCGCGAGTTGGATCACCGACAGCACGGCAGCACCGCCGACGTCTCCGAGCTGGGTGGCCAACCGGGCGATCTCCACCTCGATCGTCGCTCGTGTCGGGCCACCCAGGATCTGGACGACTCCGAAGGAGGTGAACGTGAACAGGAACGCG
>JAYSLK010000900.1:0-3029 GCA_043725585.1 Actinomycetota bacterium | reverse complement strand
GGTCACCGTTGTCATGTCCCTGACCGAATACTGTGCCTCGCGTGACATCCGGAGTGCACGGGGCCGGAGGGCGGACCCTCGTCGACGAACCCTGTGTGGCGTGGCGTCTCGATGCATTCGCGTCCTCGCTCACGGCATCGTCCGATCACACCGTCACCGCGTACGGCATCGATGTCCGCGACTTCGCCCGGTGGGCCGAGCGTGGTGGCGTCCACACGCCAGAACAGGTCGAACGCATCCTGCTGCGGCGCTGGGTGGCATTCCTGACATCGCGTCGGTACGCCAAGCGAACCATCGCCCGCAAGGTCGCCGCCGTGCGCAAGTACTTCCGTTGGCTGCATCGAACCGGGGCGCTGGCGGCGGATCCCAGTACGTCGTTGCGCGCCCCGTCGGGAGAGGCCCGCCTGCCGCGGGTGCTCACCTCGGGCGAACTCGACCTGTTGCTCGACGGCCCGTCCGCCGAAGACGAGCCTCGTTGGCGGCGCTTGCGCGACGATGCCGTGCTCGAGATCCTCTACGGCAGTGGCGTGAGGGTGAGCGAGCTCTGCGGCCTCGACGTCGACGACGTTCAGCGCCGCGGCACGGTCAACGACGTGATGACGGTGCTCGGCAAGGGCGCGAAGGAACGGATCGTGCCGCTGTCGGCGATCGCCATCGCCACGCTGCGGGCCTGGCTCGACATCCGCCACGAGGTGGTTCCGGCCGACGCAGGTCAGGCACTGTTCGGCAACGAACGCGGACACCGTCTCTCACCTCGCGATGTGCGTCGGATCATCGACCGCCGCTCGTCGTCACCGACCCACCCGCACGCACTACGTCACACATTCGCGACGCATTTGCTCGATGGCGGGGCAGACTTACGAGCGGTGCAGGAGTTTCTCGGACATGCCGACGTCGCGACGACGCAGCGGTACACACATGTGAGCAACGAACGCCTCCGTTCCGTCTACGCGGAGGCACACCCCCGAGCATGAGCATTCCTGTCGACATCTCACACTGGTGGGAGAAGTGGTTCGCCTCGCGCGACCAGATCGCCCGCGACCGCATCATCGAGCACTACTCACCGCTGGTGAAGTTCGTCGCCGGTCGTGTTGGCGCAGGCCTTCCCAGCAGTGTCGATCCCGGCGACCTGGTCAGCGCCGGTGTGTTCGGTCTGATCGATGCGGTCGAGCGGTTCGATCCCGAGCGCGGCGTGAAGTTCGAGACGTTCGCGGTGCCGCGCATCCGCGGTGCGGTGTTCGACGGCCTGCGCTCGCTCGATTGGGTCCCTCGTTCGGTGCGCAGCCGCGCTCGCGAAGTGGAGTCGGCGTTCAGCGAGCTCGAGGCTCGATTCGGGCGGGCGCCCTCCGACGACGAGATCTCCGGTCACCTGAAGATCAGCGCGACGGAGTTCCAGAAGTGGCTCGTCGCGATCGCATCGACCACGGTGGGCCCGCTCGATCGTGCGCTGGTGGCGGGTGCGGAGCCGCGATCGCTCGCAGGGGAGACCCCCGACTCGCCATCGGCAGTCGTGGAAGAGAGCGAGGTGCGTCGGCTGGTACGACAAGAAGTGCGCCGGCTGCCCGAGCGCGAGAAGCTCGTGATGTCGCTGTACTACGACGAAGGTCTCACCCTTGCCGAGATCGGCTCGGTCCTCGGCGTCACCGAGAGCCGCGTCTCGCAGATACACACCAAGGCGGTCCTGCACCTTCGTGCCCGCCTGGCGGCCTCCGGCATCTCCTGAGCTCCCCGGCGCACCCGACGCCGGCCTGATCGACGCCACAGGCGTCCTTCCCAAGACTGCCGCTGCGTCCAGCGTGCGACCAGGAGGACCGATGTCGTCGATCACCAACTTCTTCATCACCGTCACCGTCACCCTGGCGGCGCCGGTCCCGCCGGTGGTGCCCACTCGTCCCGCCGGCCACTGCTTCACGCCGCCGATCGAAGCGCCGGTCATCGACCCGTTCCGCATGCCGGCATGCACGTACTGCGCCGGAAATCGTGGCATCGAGTACGGTCCCACCGCCGGCTCGCCGGTCCGTGCGCTCGCTGCCGGTGTGGTCGACTTCGCGGGTTCGGTCGCCGGGACGAGATGGCTGGTGGTGGTGCATGCCGACGGGATGCGTGCCTCCTATGGCAGGTTGGCGACGATGTCGCTCAGCAGGGGAGATGTGGTCCGCGCCGGGCAGATGCTGGGCACGAGCACCGATCGCTTCTACGTCGGGTTGCGCGATGGCGACCGCCCGGTCGATCCCACGCCGCTCATCGGACGTTGGAGGCACCGCGTCCGGCTGGTTCCCTCCGATGGCGCTCGGGCCCGGCCGGCCGGATCGCCCCGCCTGGTCTGTGGCATCTCCGGGGGCGGGCGATAACGTGTCCGACCGGCCCATCGTCGCGGTGGACCGAATCCGATCACACGGCCCACTCCACGGTCGCCACCCGCCTCGCGGGTCGGTGCACGGGCGTCGTGTGCAGCCAACCGTGGATGAGGAGAACATCATGGCCGTCGTCACCATGCGACAGATGCTGGAAGCGGGTGTCCACTTCGGGCACCAGACCCGTCGTTGGAACCCGAAGATGAAGCGCTTCATCTTCGGTGAGCGCGGTGGCATCTACATCATCGATCTCGAGCAGACGCTCACTCGGGTCGAGACCGCGTACAACTTCGTGCGTGATCTCTCGGCCAAGGGTGGCACCGTGCTCTTCATCGGCACCAAGAAGCAGGCCCAAGACCCGGTCCGCGACTACGCCAACCAGGTCGGCATGCCCTACGTGAACGAGCGCTGGCTCGGTGGCATGCTCACCAACTTCGAGACCATCTCCAAGCGCGTCGCCAAGATGCAGGAGTACGAGCGCATGAAGGTGTCGGGCGAGTTCGACGCCATGCCGAAGAAGGAAGCCCTCCTCCTCAGCCGTGAGCTCGAAAAGCTGCAGAAGAACCTCGGCGGCATCCGTGGCATGAACAAGCGCCCCGACGCGGTGTTCATCCTCGACACCAAGAAAGAGCACATCGGCGTCACCGAGGCCAACAAGCTCGGCATCCCGATCAT
>JAYSLK010000899.1:0-5330 GCA_043725585.1 Actinomycetota bacterium | reverse complement strand
GTTGGCGGAGGCGCTCGACGTCGTGCTGCTGACGGCTGATGCCAGGCTGGCGAACGCGCCCGGAACCCGTTGCTCGTTCCAGCTGATCTGACCGCCGTTACAGCGGCGTCCAAGCGGGCTCGGGCTCAGGGTCAGGCCCCGGCGACGAACGTAGGCGGCGTGGCGGTCGAAGTTCTCTCGTCGCCGGTCGTAGATCGTGGTCGTACGCGGATCGGCGTGGCGGGCAGCGAGTTGGACGTCTCGCAATGGCACACCGGCGTCGAGGGCAGCCGTGGCGGATCAGGATCGGCCCTTCGCGCCGTTCACCGATTGCGAGATCGACGGTTCGTGCGGTTCGTGGCACAAGCGGGATCACCGCAGGCTTGTGGCCTTTGCCGAGGATCCGCAGGGTGCGGTGCCCGCGGCCGAAGCCGAGGTCGCCGAGGTCGCCGATGTCGGTCTCGCAGGCTTCGCCCGACCCGGCGAGCGTGGCACCACCCCCCTCATCATCACTGGCGGTAGGGGCTGGGTCAGTTGATCAGCGGGTTGGCGACGTGCAATCCGCGGCGTGCGGCGACCGCACACAGGGCGGTGTCGGCGCTGCTGAGCACGGTCGCGCCGATCTCGAGCGCTGCGGCGAGGTGAACGGCGTCGTACCCTCGCAGCCCTTCGACGTCGGCGAGCTCGGCCGCAGCCGACACGAGCTCGTCGGTGACCGGCATCAGGTGCAGGACCCGAAGCAACGCTTGGAGCTCACCAACGGCGTCACGGGCCTGAGCCGCGGTCAGTCTCCGCCCGCGACCCGCTGCGGCGATGGCAGCGCGTGCTTCGACCGCAATCAGGCTCACCGATGCGACCGCATCGGCCGAGGACCAGATGAGCGCTGCTCGATCCGAGCCTTCCTCCTCGATGATCAGCTTGAGCAGCACCGACGTGTCGACGTAGGTGATCACCGAGGTCAGCGGCGCTGCTCGGCGACCAGCTCGCTGACGCTGCCCTTCGCCTTGATCCTCCGCTTCGGGAGGTAGCGATCGGAACTCGATGGCGGCCGGACGACTCCCAATGCGACGAGTTCGGCCAGCCGATCCTGCGAGGCGTCGAGGGACGAAAGGCGTGCGACGGGACGGCCACGATCGGTGACGATCACCTCCTCGCCGTCGCGCACACGGTCGATGTAGCCGCTCAACCCGTTCTTCAGCTCACGGATCCCGACCTCGGACCGAATCGTAGCCACATTCATGTCATGAGGGTAGCTACATGGGTGCCCAGATTCAACCCTGAACCATCAGGCATCGCACGATCACCCGTGCAATGGCGTGGCATAGGTGCCGGTAGGGTCGCCCCAACAGCCGAGTCAGGCGACCGACCTCAGCGGCAGAGTGGCCGGCGGCGGGCAGGTCCAGATCGTCGCCAGCAGCAGATTCACCCGTCCGCCGACACCGACGTCGAGGGAACGTCGCGACCCGCACGAAAAGGGGCTTCGACGATGGCCGGGTGACCCGGCCGATCGTGTCGCGACACCGGTTGCGTACACTCCCTCCGTGGAGCTGCGCTCGGCGGCGAGAGCCGACACCCAGATCTACGTCATCGGCCTCGATGTCGGCGGGATGGCGATGGAGGTTGCTCAGCGCGGGTTGTCGTCGATGTTGTCGAATCGGATGGCGCACCTCGGACAGTGGAGCTTCGATGGTGCGAGACCCACCTTGCGCATCGCCGGCGACCTCATCGGGTTTCTGCTCGAGCGCGAGCGATCGTCTCGATTCGAACGCGCCGTCGTCGGCACCGCCGCCCCCGTGTGGCTGGGTCGTCGCGAACGAACGGATCTGGCCGATGTGATCGACCAGCGCCGCCGGCACAGCATCGTGGCGTGCACCACCACCGTTGCTGCCGTGGTGGGCACCAGCCTTGCCGGTGCGACCCCGTTGCGAGCCGAGCTGGTGCTCAGCGTCGACCTCGACGTGGGCTTCTCGGCATCGATCGTCGAGATCGGCGTCGAGTCCATCCACGAGTGGTGTTCGGTCGGCTTGTCGCCGCAGCACGTGCGCGGCGAGAACGTCGATTCCGGTATCGTGCCGGTCGCGCGTCAACGCGAACGAGCCCTGGCCGAGCTGTATCGGCAGGCGATCGAGCTCGGATGCGCCGATGTCGAGCGAGCCGTGTGCGTCGGCGACGGACCGGTCGACGTGGTCCAGGCGATGTTCACTCACATCAGTGCCTGGGCCGGATGTCCGGTCGCGATGGTGAGCGGTCGTTCGGCGGTCGCCCGCGGCGCGGCGTTCATCGCCGACCCGGCGGGCGGCCTCGAGGTGCTCGACCGTGGACGCATGGTGGCCGTGGTGGCCGAGGAGCCCACCGTTGGGCCGGTCGACGTCGTCCCGATGTCTGCTGATGAGCAGGGCCACGAGTCTGGTGGTGCCGGAGGATGGGTGGTCACCGGAAGTCTCGGTCGGCGCATCGGCGTGCTGATGGACGATAGCGCCGAGTCGTCGGCCGTACATCCCGTGGTGGAGCGAGGCGCCGCGGTGCCGTCTGTCTACGAGCAGCTGTTCGATCTGGGCTCCGAAGACGGGAGCGAGGTGTATCTCGACCTCTACGAACAGGACGGATTGCTGCTGTCGGACGAGCCGTCGGAGCACCACGTCTTTGCGACGGCCAACTTTCGCGACGGGGTTCGCCGGCGACCGGAGGTCACGGTGACGTTCGAGCTGGGTGTCGATGGCAGGTTCGCCGTCGGTCCGCAACACATGTGGGCCGTGGCATGGCGCCCCGCCGAGGTCGATGTGCTTGCGGTGCAACGTCGCCTGGTCGAGGCGGAGGCGCCGGACGATCGCGTGATGATCCGGCCAGCGATCGCGTCGTGGTCGGCCAGCCCGGCTGCCGACGACGTGGCTCCTGAGTCGACCTCTCGCGACGTCGTGCCGGTCGAGCAGCAGGTGGGCGTGTCCGTGACGGACGAGCCGGAGGCTTCAAGGCCCGAGGAATCGAACCAGCCGGATCAGCCCGAGCAATCGGAGCAAGTGGCACCGGTGGAGCAACGGGCGCAGGTGGCGCAGCCGGAGGAATCGGAAGCACCGGACGAATCGGGCGAACCGAGGGAGCCTGCGCTGGTCACCCCATCGGTTGCAGCCCTTGTGCCCACGCCGGCGATCGCGACAGCGCTTCAGCGGTGTGAGCGGCTGCTCTCGTCCGAGGTGGGTCAGATGGTGGCCGTTCGTTCGGTGTTCGCATTGCTCGATCGCCGAGACGACGCATCTCCCGAGGAGGTCGAGGCAGCGGCCGTTCGACTCGAAGCGTCGGTGTCGGGCCGAGCCGACGATCTGGCCGACGCGATCCGGGTCGCCATCACGGCGACGCGTCGATCGATCGCCAACGGGTTCGACGACTGGTACTTCGGGGGAACGCTCGCCGACGTCGCTCGCGAGCTCGGCCGAGTCGTCGAACACTTGATGGTCGTGGTCGGACTGGTGTCGGCGGCCGAGCAGCGCCGCTTGGTGCTCGACGCGCAGCTGTTGGGGCTCGATCGGGAGCATGCCCACGACGTGGTTCGCGACCTCGTGGTACAGGTCCAGGAGAACCGTGCCCAGGCTCCGCTTCGACACGACGACGAGATCGGCAGCGTGGTGCACCTGCAGCTCAACCCACAGCTGGGCCGTTTCGTGCTCGACGAGCCGCGCGACGGTGGCTCCGGCTCCGGCGCCGACGTACGAGTGCGCGTGCTCCTCGACGTGATCTGATCTGACCTGACCTGATCTGACCTGAGGTGACCTGAGGTGACCTGAGGTGATGCGTTACGCGGAACGTCGAGCGACCGACGCCATCTGAGCGTCGCGGCTCGGAGCGCGGGTGTTCGAGACGTCGATCTGATCGGTCAACGTACCGAGGGCTGTCGATGACCCGCCGATCGTGGCGACCGACGTCGAACCGGCCCAGTCGGCGTCGATGGTGGCAGCGTCGGCCGCCGCCGACAGCTGAGCCTGCGCAGGCGCGACGTGGGACGGTTCCCCTCGGACCGAGCCAACGATGCGCCCGAGGAGGTGTTCGAAGGTGTCGAGCATGATCTCGAAATCGCCCATGATCGTCCAGTTGTCGACATAGAAGAGGTCGAGTCGCCGGTAGGCGTCGAACGAGGGTGAATCGCGAGCCTCCACCTGCCAGAGGCCGGTGATGCCGGGTTTCACCAGCTCGCGGCGGCGGAGGTCGTCATCGAACTCGAGCACCTCCGAGGGAAGCGCAGGGCGCGGGCCGACGATGCTCATCTTGCCGCTCAGCACGTTGAACAGCTGCGGTACCTCGTCGAGGCTGGAGAGGCGCAAGATGCGACCGACCTTCGTCACCCGAGGGTCGACGTCCATCTTGAACAGCGGCCCGCTTCGCTCGTTTGCTGCAGCGATCTCGGCGAGGCGCTTCTCGGCGTCGACGACCATCGTCCGAAACTTGAGAACCTTGAACGGCTTGCCGTTCTTGCCGACGCGCACCTGCTTGAAGAACACCGGGCCTCGATCGGTCTTGATCGCGATCGCGATCACTGCCAGCACCGGGGCCAGCAGGGCGAGCACCGTCACGCTGATCGCGAGATCGATGACTCGTTTGGCGACGTGGTCGATCCGTCGGGGACTCGACTGTTCGAGGTAGATCATCGGCTCCCGTGCGATGTGGAGCTGCCGAATCCGCTGGACGTCGAAACCGGCCAGTCCGTTCGACACCTGCACGTGGATGCCGCGGCCCTGCAGACGCTTCACGAGCACCGTGATGTCGGGGTGCTCACTCGCAGAGGCGCTGAGCACCACGCCCGTCACGCTCGTGTCGACGGCGATCCGTTCGACCTGATCGATGGTGCCGAGCCAGAGGTGCTCGAGGCCGTTGACCCGAGCGTCGTCGATGTCGCCGAGCACGCCCGCCACACGCATGCCGTAGTCGGGGTGATCGCCGATCACCGACACGAGTCGAGCTGCGTGTGAACCGGAGCCGAGCACGATCACCTCGCGGGCGCGGCCGCCGCTCTGCCGGGTGGTGCGCAGCACGGCACGGAACACCGAACGCTCGACGACGAGGAGCGTGAGCATCGACGCGGCGCCGATGACGATCTCGGTCAGCAGCAAGGTCGAGTCCTGGCTTGCGAACACAGCCTTGTCGAGGAGTACCAGAGCGAGCGCGGTGTACACGCTCGACCGGAAGATGAGACGGACCTCGATTGCCCTCACGGCGCACAGGCGCGAGAGATAGAGGCCTTCGTACCTCATGATCCACAGGGCGGTCGAGATCGCAGCCATGGCGACGAAGAGCGACTCCGCCGGCCGCCGATCAGCTCGCGGGAACGCCACGAGCAGCAAGGGCACCCAGCACACCACCAG
>JAYSLK010000898.1:0-6119 GCA_043725585.1 Actinomycetota bacterium | reverse complement strand
GTGCCGGGCTACAAGCGATGCGTGCGCGAGGTGACGGCTGCGGTCGACGAATGGCCAGGGTTCGGCCGCAACGCGGAGGTCCCCGACGACGTGATCGAGGCGATTGCGTCGGACATACGCAGGTTCCGACCCACGTGACCGACCTACGCCGAGGGAGCGGCGTTCGTATCGACGACGAGCACCGAGCAGGTCGCGCCTCGCAACACGCGTGCCGGGGCGGCCTTGGTGAACCGACCGTTGTGCACCATCCCGCGATTGCCGATCACGATCAGATCGGCCTTGGTCCGCGCGGCGACGTCGAGGATGGCCAGGTGCGGCTCGTCGCGGACGGTGTGCACCGACACGGGCCGATTCGACGACAACTGCAAGGTCTCGAGCAGACCGTCGGCGTGACGCTCGGCGGTCGCTGCTTCCGCTCCCCGCCCACCCACGGCGTACACGAGGTGGATCTGGTCGCCCGGTCGCGCCAGCTCGAACGCCCGATTGCACGCCTCAAGCGCGCTGGAGTGGTTGGTGACGCCGACGACGATCGTGGTCATGGGTGCGAGCTCCTTCGGTAGGGGGCGAGAGGGAGGTTACGTCGGGCGCCAGGCTCGCAATGACGATGCGCGTGCGGTCGCGCCCAACCGAGATCGACCGACCGCAGCGGCGGGAGGCGTACCACTCCGAGTTCAGCCTCATGCCGAGCCCATCCGCCCACAACCTGCACACCACATCCGCTCGGCCACCGTCCTTGGCCGCCGACCTCGGTGGACCGACCTTGTCGGCCCTGTCGGTCGTGTCGACTTCTGGCCCCATTGGGTCGAGCATGGGCGCCTCCACCGACGGCTCAGGTTGGCGAACCCCCGTACAACTCGGCCTCGATGGCTTCCTGCACCGGCGCGATGTTGTCGTCCTCGCACTCGCGGTGCACCGGCGCGATCGCCAGTTCCTCACTCTGCAGCGCTGTCAGCGCAGCGAGCGTCGGACCGGTCAACGACCTGGGGTCCTGGCCCTGGGCGATCGCCGCCAACCGTTCCTTCAGGTCGTCTGACACCCGCTCTGGGTCGTCGAACTCGAATCCCGCTGTCCGCATGCATTCGGCATACTTCTTCGTGGCGGCGATCATCCGCCGATCCTGGGCGAGCAGCTTGTCGGCCGGATTCACATAGGTGCCGGTCAGTTCACCCGGCGCATACACCTGCCCGGCCGCGGCGCGCGTACATCCGCCCGTCTCCGAGAAGTCCTCCTCCTCCAGTGCTCTCGCGTGGTTCCATTCGGTCATCTCGCCCCACAGCGAGCGTCGAAAGGCAACCTGATCCGACGCCGCAAGTGCGTCGATGGTTGCGTTGTTCTGCGGACCCGCAGCGAACGTAATGAGCGGCTTGTCGAACGTCGTGGTGATTCCCAGCCCGAACCGCTGCGTGTACTCCTCGGGGGACAGCCCGGCCGCAGTCTGGTCGCTGTTCATCGCCGTCCTCACTGTCGCGGCGTCCAGGGCGACGTAGACGAATCCAGCGTCGTTCATGCACGCCGCGATCGACCGCTCGGTGTTCTCGATGCGAACGGTGAGATCAGCGAGCGACAACCCGAACTCCTCGGGCGGCGACGTCGACGCGCCAGCCGTGGATGGAGCGCCAGAGTCAGGCGATGATGTCGACGACTTGGATCCAGCGCCGCAAGCTGTGGCTGCGGTGAGGGCGGCAGCGATGCCGCTCGATGCAAGAAGGCGGGCGATGCGACGAGCGTTGGGCATTGGTGATCTCTCCTCGGTGTGCGAAAACGCCGGCGATGCCGGTGACTTCGGTGATGCCGCGACGATGACGCCGCTCATCTGACCCGCTGCTGACTCCAACGAGGGCCCGGTCAGCATCCAGTCAGCGAACGATGGGTACGACTTGCCCGGCGTCGGCACCGTGCCGGCGCAACCATGGGAGGTCTCGACATGAATCGGCGAAGGCTCGCTGGCGCAGCGATCGGCGTCGTGGTCGCCTCATCGGTCGGCGGCTTCGCCGTCGGCTCACGGATCACATCGCCAGCGGAGGTCGCTGCCCGCACTGCGCCACCGACAGCCGCACCGATCCTGGTTCCCGTCGAGCGGCGGGTGCTGGCCAGCGACGTGGTCACCCGCGGCACCGGCCGGTACGGATCGCCGCAGAAGCTCGCCGTGGCCGCATCGGCACTGAAACCCGCGGCCGGGCTGATCGCCGAGCTACCGGTCATCGGCGCCGAGTTGAAAGAAGGCGACCGGGTGGCGAACGCGTCCGGGCGGCCGCTGTTCGTGCTCGTTGGTCCCCGTCCGATGTCTCGCGATCTCGGGCCTGGGCTGACCGGCGACGACGTGATGGAACTGGAGCAGGCGCTGACGCGGCTCGGCTTCGATGTGGGGCCGGTCGACGGCACCTACGACGAAGCCACCGAAGCGGGAGTCGCGGCGTGGTACTCGGCCAACGGCTTCGCTGCGTTCACCGCGACCCCGGATCAGCTCGCGGCAATTCGCGCTCGGGAGACCGAGTTGGCAGCTGCGTCGATCGACAAGATCATGGCCGACGGTGCCGTCGCCACCGCCCACGCGTCGTTCGAGGCAGCCAGGACTGCGGCCGAATCGGCGGCTCGGCATCAGGAGTCGACCATGCGCTCCGTCGAGCGCACCAGACTGGAGGGTCAGGCCACCGTGGCGGCCGCCGAGAGCGAGGTCGCCTTCCGCAAGGCCTCTCTCGACGCCATGCGGGCGGGCGGTCTGCCGCGCGGCACGGCGACCGAGATCGCCGTTGCAGCAGCCGAGGTGGCGGCGTCGACGGCGAACCAACTCGCGGTGCGCGCGACCGGCGGCCGCGCCGTGGCCGACGCCGAGACCGCGATGAACCAAGCCCCAGCGCGGCGTGACGCGGCAGTTGCCACAGCCACCGCGGCGGACGCGGCCGCACAAGCCGATGTCGCCGCAAAGCAGGCTGCGCTCGAGGCGCTCCTCGACGACCCGGCCAGCGCTGCCGCGGCGATCGCTGCAGCACGCGCCGATGTCATCGCGGCAGCGGCCCGAGCGAACGACGTGCATCTCGGCGGGGCGCAAGCGGTCGCCGATGCCCAAGCCGTTCTCAACGCTGCGCCAGCCGCGCTGGCGGCAGCCCGTGCGCAGGCTGCCGCCGCAGACTCGCTCGCGGCCAGCGACGTGGTTGCCAAGACCGCCCACCTGAACAGCCTCAAGGGAGCCGTCGTACCCACGCCAGCTGACATCGCTGCGGCCGAACGCGAGTTGGCAGTTGCCATCGCAAACGCAGCAGCGGCGGGGCTCGCCGCGGAGCGAGCGCTGGCTGACGCAACATCTGCCGCGGCTGACGCGGCCGCTGACGCCCAGGTCAAGGCGAGTGATGTGCGGGTCAGCGAACAGGTCGTGAGCAACGCGACGCTCGCCGCTGCGTCGCGCGGCAACATCACCGACCTCGCCGCGCAGGAAGCCGATCGCGTCAAGCGGCGAGCCGGGGTGCAGGTGCCGGCCGACGAAGTCGTGTTCGTGTCGAACGGCCCTGTACGGCTCGCCGAACTGTTGGTCGGCAAGGGTGACCCGCTGCTGGGCGGAGTCATGAAGATCAGCGACGCTGTGGTGCACGTCGAAGGAGCACTCGCGGTGAGCGAGGCCGGCCTCGTCACCACGGGGATGGTCGTTCAGATCGAGGAACCCGATCTGGGCATTTCGACGGAAGGCAGCGTGACCTTGATCGCCGCAGCCCCAGGAACGAACGGAGTCGACGGATTCCACGTGTACGTGGAGATCGCCGTGCCAGCCCCGCCGCCGAACCTGGTGGGAGCATCGGTGCGCCTCACGATTCCCGTGGAGTCGACGAACGGTGAGGTGCTGGCGGTGCCCGTGAGCGCGCTGACGCTCGGGCCTGACGGCTCGTCTCGGGTGCAGCGCGACCGTGGCGGGACGGCGGAGTTCGTGACGGTCACCGCCGGGCTCTCGGCCGACGGGTACGTGGAGATCACCGCTTCACCAGGGAGTCTCGAGGTCGGTGATCTCGTGGTCGTGTCCGTCAGCCCGCCCGCCGCAATCGGCGGTGGTGCAGCCCCGAACACCTCTGTCCCATCCAGCAACGAGGTGCCCACTGGCAACAGCAATCCTCCAACGTCTGGAGGTGCCGGAGGTGCCTGAGGATCTGGTCATGATGCCCGACACATCGAACCCACGTCCGGACAAGCCTCCGGTCATCGGGTTGCAGGACCTCGGCCGCCGATTCGCTGGCGATCCACCCGTGGATGCGCTGATCGACATCAACCTCGCAGTGGACGAAGGTGACTGGGTCGCCATCGTCGGACCCTCGGGTTCCGGGAAGTCGACGCTGCTGAACGTCATCGGCTGTCTCGACACGCACACCTCCGGGTCGTATCGGTTCGACGGCATCGACGTCGCCGAGCTCTCCGACACCCAGCGGGCGGGTCTGCGCTGCCGAGGTATCGGCTTCGTGTTCCAGTCGTTCCATCTGCTCAGCCAGCGCTCGGTCACCGAGAACGTGATGCTGTCCGACGTCTATCGCAAAGCGCCATGGAAGGAGCGGCGGGCGCGCGCCGAGCAGGCGCTGGCCAAGGTCGGTCTCGGCCACCGGGCCGACTACGTGCCGACCAAGCTGTCGGGTGGTGAGCGCCAACGAGTCGCCATCGCCCGAGCGTTGATGGGCGCGCCACGACTGCTGTTGTGCGACGAGCCGACGGGGAATCTCGATTCCGCGACGACGGAAAGCGTGCTCGAACTCTTCGCCGCGCTGAACGGTCTTGGAATGACGATCGTGATGATCACCCACGAGCACGAGGTGGCATCGCGAGCGAGCCGCCAGGTCCGGATCACCGACGGCGTCTTGACGAGTGGTCAGGCGGAGCGGCCATGAACCGCCGCCGCCCCGCGCCGAGCCCGGCCTCGCATCCACTTGTCGATCGGCCACGCATGTCGATCAGGGATCTCGCCAACGAGTCGGTAGCAGGCCTGTTCGCACGGCCCGGCCGAATGGTGCTGACGGTGCTCGGCACGGTCATCGGGCTCGGGTCGCTCGTGGCGACGCTCGGCCTGTCGCACACCGCCGGCAACCGAATCGTGGGCCGGTTCGACGAACTCGCCGCCACCGAGATCGTGGTCAGCCCGAAGCCGTCTGCGATCGGTCGCACGCAGGCACTCCCCTGGGACGCGCCCGAACGAATCGCCCGACTGAATGGCGTCGCTGCAGTCGGCACGATGAGCTCGGTCGATGTCGGCCAACGACTCGTGGCGTCGTCGCCGATCAGCGACCCACAGCAGCCCACCCGGTTCAAACTCAACGTCAGCGCCGCTTCGCCTGGGCTCTTCCGCGCGGTGCGGGCAACGGTTCGCGCGGGAGCGACGATCGACCCGATCCATTCGCAGCGGGCCGAGCGGGTCGCGGTGTTGGGACCCAACGCCGCCGACCGATTGGGCATCACCCGCATCGATCAACTTCCGGCGATCACGATCGGCGACGACAACTACGTCGTGATCGGCATCCTCGAGGGCGTGGCCCGGCAACCGGACCTCCTCGGCGCAGTGATCATCCCCGAAGGGACGGCGCGCAAGTACTACCGCCTCGCCAGTCCCGGACTCGTCGTGGTGGAGACGAACATCGGCGCAACGATCGTGGTCGGACGCCAGGTGGCGACTGCGCTGCGGCCGGACAACCCGCAGAGTCTGAAGGTCGTGTCGCCGCCGGAGCCCAAACGGGTGCGTGACGCCGTGCAGAACGACCTCAATCTGCTCTTCTTGATCCTCGGCGGCGTGTCATTGCTGGTCGGTGCGATCGGCATCGCCAACGTGACGTTGGTGTCCGTGATCGAACGCACCGGCGAGATCGGACTGCGGCGAGCGCTCGGCGCATCAAGGCGCAACATCGGTCAGCAGTTCGTGCTCGAGAGCACATCGATGGGTTTCGTCGGTGGCCTGCTGGGTGCCAGCCTCGGAACGCTCGTCGTCGTCATCGTCTCGGCGTATCAGCAGTGGACTCCGGTGCTCGATCCAACGACGCCGCTGTTGGCGCCACTGGTCGGAGCGGCCACCGGATTGGTGTCGGGCATGTACCCCGCTATTCGAGCGGCCCGCTTGACGCCCGTCGATGCACTTCGTGCCGGCACCTGAGCGGTCGTGC
>JAYSLK010000897.1:0-8850 GCA_043725585.1 Actinomycetota bacterium | reverse complement strand
CCTTCTGGGTGTAGATCGCGCCATGGCCGTAGTCGTAGTGGTGGCTCGCCGCAGCGTGGATGAATCGGCTGCGGATGGTGGCCGCGGGCATGTCGGTGCCGAGCGCACCCGCCACGGCAGCCATCGCAAGGTCGACGTCTTCGGCGGCGATCGCGTCGGCGATGTCGACATCAGGTCGCAGTGCCGGCGCATCGCGCGCCTCGCGGTCGCGCGTCGTCTCGGAGATGCCGGTGATCGCTTGCACGAGTGGCAGCACCCGATCGGTGTCGGTACGCGACTCGGCAAGGGCCAAACAGTCGGCGGCCATCGCCGTTTCGTGGCCGACGCCGTCGTCAGCCTTCGGAGCGCCGACCGCTACGGCCGTGGCGATGATCTCTGCTGGTGTCGCACCGTTGAGAAGCAGCCGTGTGGTGTCACGCGCAATCTGACCCTGGTAGTCGCGCTCGATGGCTGATCGCAGGCTCGGCCACAACCGCATCCGCTGTTCGGTCTCGCTCGGCACCTCCACATCGACGATGATGTCGCCGTCCTCGATGCGCACGGTGTGGACAGCGACGTCCTCCTCGCCGAGGACGCAGGCACCGTCGGACGTGCGGAACTTCCAGTTGTGCCACATACACGTCACGAGCGCGTCGCCGTCGGGCGAGCCGTCCGCGCCATCGGTGAGCGTCAGCGTGCCGGTGGTGAGCCCGTACCCCTGATGCGGACACGCGTTGTCCAACGCGTGGACACCGGTGCTCGTGCGAACCAGCATGACCTGGCGGCCGCGCACCTTGACCAGCTGCATCGTGCCCACGGCGAGATCATCGAGTCGGCCAACAACCGCGCTGATCGGCTGATTTACCAAAGTCATGTCTTTCATATTTCACGGAGCTGGCCGACATGTCAAGGACGGACTGCATCTCGTGACGCGATCGTGTGGCGACCCGATCAGTTTGTGCCAGCCACGCCACGCCGTCGCGTACACGCTTGATCGATCCCGAATCACGTCGCCTGTCCTGCTCACTCGCCGTCAGGGCGGTCGACGAGCGCGATCAGCCGCTTGGGCGCGAGCACGCAGAAGCTCTCGGTCAGCAGCTCGCAGACCTCGCCCCAGTCGGTGTCGTCATCGAGCTTCACACCCATCGCGTCGCGGCCCCACCCGAGCGAGACGAAGGGCGGACCGGCGTGACGAAGCACCTCGAGCTCCTCGCCTGCCGATCGAAACGTGAGCACGACGAACGAGTCCGCCTCCACCTCGATGCCGAGAACATGCGCGAACGTCCGTTTGCGGACCATCCACCGGGTGCCCACCCATGCAGGCTCCTCGTACGCGTCGGGCAGACGAAGACACAGGGTCCTCAGTCTGTCCTCGACCTCCGGGGGGACGTCGCCGGTGTAGCGAGGTCGTCGTTCAGCCATCGCCCGAGGCTCTCGAGTTGCCTTGACAACGACTCGTGCGGACGATCAGGCGTCGATGAAGTTGGCGGCGCGCTTTTCGAAGTTCGACATCACGGCCTCGACCTGGTTCGGCTTGCCGATGAGCGATCCGATGACGCGGCGCTCGTCGGCGAACTGCGCCTCGGCCTTGTCGTGCAGGAGCCCGTTGATGAGCCGCTTCGCGCCTCGCACCGCATCGGGGCTGCGGCCGGCGATCTCGGCGGCCATGGCCATCGCATCGTCGTATGGCGTGTCGGACAGCTTGGTGGCCAGACCGAGCGCGAACGCCTCTCGACCATCGAACACGCGAGCCGTGAACACGAGCTCCTTGGCGACGTCGGCACGCACCAGCTGCGACAGGGTGAGCGTTCCGGTCATGTCGGGCACCAGACCCCAGTGCACCTCACGCACGCTCAACTGCGTGTCGGGGTGCACGATGCGGATGTCGGCGCCGAGCGCGATCTGGATGCCTCCACCGAGCGCGTGACCGTGCACCGCAGCGATCACCGGCACCGGGATCTCCTGCCACACCCAGCTCACCTGCTGGCCGAGATGGGTGATGCGACCGGGCTTCATCGAGCCGGGGCTGCCCTCATCGTCGCCGTTGCCCGCTCCTGCGTCGGCGCCGGCATCACCACCGCCGGCCATCGCGCTGAAGCTCGAGAAGTCGAGTCCAGCGCAGAACGAACCGCCCTCGCCGCTCAACACCACCACGCGCACTCCGGGTTCCGTCTTCAGCCGCTCGCCGGCTTCGGCAAGTGCGGAGAACATCGCACCGTCGAGCGCGTTGCGCTTGTCGGCGCGGATCATCTTCACGTCGGCGATGCCGTGCGAGATCGAGATGTGGACGCGGCCTGCGAGCTGACTGCCAACTTCATGATCGGACATGCCCGCAGTTTGTCACCTCAGCCCTTCACAGCCTGCAGCGTGTAACTCGCAGCCAATCGCTCGGGTTGCTCGCGGAGGCGGTACTCCCCGTGCTCGTCCTGCACCATCGCCTCGGTGAACTGGTTCCACGGAACGGAGTCGTGCTCTTCGAACATCGTCAACTGGAGGCCGGCGCTCCAGAGTGCGTTGATGATCTCGGCCATCCCGTGGTTGAAGTGGACGACGTCGGGAGATGCAAGCTCGCCTTCATGGGCGACGTACGTCGTGGGCTCGCTGAACGGCGTGCCACCAACGACCTCGAAGTACGGGTACTCCACGACCAGCAGCTGATCCGGTCGCGGATCGCACAATGACCACAGCATCGGGTGACCTTCCCGGATGAACAGCCGACCTCCTGGCCGCAGCAGATCGGCCACCACCTGTGCCCACCGCCGAACGTCGGGCAACCAGCACAGCGCGCCGATGCCTGTGTACACCAGATCGAATCGCTCTGGCCCGAGCGCGTCGACGGCCGAATACACGTCACTGCAGGTGTAGTCGATGTCGTAACCGCAATCGACCGCCAGCTGTCGAGCGACCGCGAGCGCCGGCTGGCTGAAATCCAGTCCGCTCATGCGCGCGCCCAGCTTGGCGAGCGAGACCGTATCGGTACCGATGTGGCACTGCAGGTGCACCACGTCGAGACCGGCGATGTCGCCGAGGCGAGGCAGGTCGAACCGGACCACCCGTGACAGGTGTTCCGGATCGTGATGCTCCGGCAACCCGTACCCGACCTCGTGGTGTGGCACTCGGCTGTTCCAGTTCGCGAGATTGATCGGCAGGTAGTCATCGCTCATGCCCGCAGCGTTTCACGATCGGCTCGCTCCGCGGCGACGTTTTCCGGGCGGCGGTGCAACACTTCGCAACCATGAAGCTGAACCTCTCTGCCGACGAAGTCCTCACGTCCACCCGCGCTGTCCGCAAACGTCTCGACTTCGACACCCCCGTCGAGCGAGCGGTGATCGAGGAGTGTCTGCAGATCGCACTCCAGGCACCCACCGGATCGAACAGCCAGGGGTGGCAGTGGATCATGGTCACCGACCTGGCGCAGAAGCAGGGGCTGGCCGACATCTACGCCCACAACTTCTCGATCTACGCCGGCAGTGCAAAGTCGAACACCTACGAACCGGGCGACCTGCGGTTCGAGCAGAAGGACAAGATCACCGAGTCGGCGACCTACCTCACCGAGAACTTCCACCGAGCGCCGGTGATCATGGTGCCGTGCATCATGGGCGACCTCGACAAGGCGCCGACCTTCCAGGCCGCCTCCGCGTGGGGTTCGCTCCTTCCGGCCGTGTGGAGCTTCATGCTCGCGGCGCGCGAGCGCGGTCTCGGCACCGCATGGACGACCATTCACCTCATCGGTGGCGGCGAACAGAAGGCGAAGGAGCTGCTCGGCATCCCCGATGGAGTCACCCAGGCCGGCATGTTCCCGGTGGCTTACACGATCGGCACCGACTTCAAACAGGCCAAGCGGCTTCCCCTCGAGCCGATCCTGCACTGGGACAAGTGGTAATCGCCGACCGACCCAGCGGTGCGCGCCACGCGGAGTGGTCCACCCAGTCCGACGTCGCGTACCGGTTCGACTGGGGCCCGAACGGCCTGCGCGCCCTCGCCCCCATCTCCGACGTGGTGGTGATCGTCGATGTGCTGCGCTTCACCTCCGCCGTCAGCGCTGCGGTCGATCGGGGCAGCACCGTGTTCCCATATCGGTGGGCCGACGACGGTGCTCCGGAGTACGCGGCCGAACGCGACGCGACGCTCGCCGGCCGACGCGAGAGCGGTGAGATCTCGCTGTCGCCGACCGACCTGCTCGCGCTTCGGTCTCCGCTCCGCCTGGTGCTGCCGTCGCCGAACGGATCGGCCCTGTCGTTCGCCGCACGCGATCACGGCGCGACCCACGTCCTCGCCGGCTGCCTCCGCAACGCGTCGGCCACGGCGCGTCTCGCCCGCACGCTGGCGGGTCCGTCCGGCACGATCGCAATCATCGCTGCCGGCGAGCGGTGGCACGGAGCCACTGGTCCCATACGTCCGGCCGTCGAAGATCTGTTGGGCGCCGGCTCGATCCTCGCTGCGCTCGATCCATCGGCGGCCACCTCCGGGCCGTGCTGCTCACCCGAAGCGGCAGCGGCGCGAGCGGCGTTCGTGGGTGCCCGCCCGCGCCTGCACGAAACGATCGCGAGTTGCGCGTCGGGACGCGAGCTGATCGCGCGGGGTTGGGCCGACGATGTGACGACCTGCGCTGCACTCGACGCGACCGACCACGCCGCCCAACTCGTCGACGACGCTTACGTCCGAGCCTGAGTCGCTCGGACGGTTGCCTCAGTCGTCGTCTTCGCCCAAGGTGTTCGGCTCCTCGCTCGGCTGTACCTGCACGTCCATCGCTCGCAACGTGAGCGCGATGCGACGCCGCAACTCGCGAGCGACCTTCCACTGCTGAGCCGGCAGGGTGCGACCCACCACCCGCATGTGCACGCTGTCGGCACCGAGGTCGTCGAGACCCGACACCTTCGGCGTCTCGAGCATCACCGGCGACCACTGTGGTTCGAGCGCCATCGCGGCACCGACCGAGTCGAGGCGTGCGGCCACCTCATCGAGGTCGACGTCGCGCCCGAGCGGCACCTTGATGAGCACCCGCGCCCAGTCTCGTGATGCGTTCACGCTCTGACGCAGTTCGCCGTTCGCGATCGTGACCAGATCGCCGTCGAACGTGCGCAACTTGGTGACGCGCAGCGTCATCTCCTCCACGTGACCCTCGACCCAGCCGACCCCCATCAGCGGCCCGACGCGCACGAGATCACCGACGCCGAACTGCCGCTCGCTCAGGATGAACATGCCCGACAGCACGTCTCCGACGATCTGCTGAGCGCCGAAGCCGAGACCGGCACCGACGACCGACGCAAGCGGGACGAGCGCCGACGACGGCAGCTTGAGCTCGATCAGCACCCAGATGATCGCGACGAAGACGATCGAGAAGTTGATCGCCCATCGCAGGGCTCCGATGAGCGCCTGTTGATGCGCACCGACCGTGCTCGTCCGCGGATCGCTGGCCAGTCGCTGCTGGTCGCTGAACTTCTTCGCCTGATGCTTCGCGACGAAGCTCACGACCTTGGTGATGATGAACGCCACGACGAGGATCGACGCGATCGTGAGCCCCGTGGTGCCCAACCAGTCGGCCACTCCGTTCCAGAAGCCGACGTCGCTGGCCAGCACCACCGACTCGAATGGTGGGATCGTGGGTGTGACGGAGCGGATCATCGCCGCCATTCTGCCCACACACCGCGCCACACACCGCGCCACTCACCGCGCCACTCACCGCGCCACAAACAGTGCCACGCCAGCGCTCACCGGCGTTCACGCCTCGGCCGTCACTCCACGAGTCGGAGCCCCGACGGGAGCACGCTCGGCTCGGCCGTGGGCATCTCGACCACGAACTCCGTGCGATGTGCCGGAAACACGTGCTCGCTCATCAGCACCGGCTTGCCGTGCGTGTCGGTGGTGATGCGTTCGCACCGCAGCACGGGGCTGGCCGGTGGCACTCCGAGCAGCTTGGCATCGGGCCCATCGACGGAATCTGCGCCGATCGTCTGGGTGGCGCCGCGCAGAGGCACACCGATCATCTCGTAGAACGGTCGCTGCTCCACGTCGCGCCGGCTGAGATGCTGCCCGAGCTCGGCAGGACACCACACCGTCACGACCGCGAACGGCCGTCCATCGGCGAGGTTGAGGCGCTTCACTCGCAGCACCTGATCTACCTTCAACACCTCAGCCACCCGCTTGGGCGCCTGCCGGAAGTCGAACTCCACCACTCGGCGCTCTGGCTTGATGCCTCGCCGTTCGAGCTGACCCTCGATCGTGCCGAGCTCGTCGAGGTGCTGGCGCACCGGCTCGCCCGCCACGTACCAGCCGAACCCCTGGCGAGCATCGACCAGCCCTTCGTCGCGCAAGATCTCCAACGCGCGCCGAATCGTGACCCGACTCACCTCGAACTCCGTGGAGAGGTCCGCCTCGCTGGGCAGGACGGCCCCCACCCCCACGGTGCTGATTCGTGCCCGTAGGTCTTCGGCGATCTGCTGGTAGCGGATGGTTCTCATGGTCGTCTCCTCACTCCACCTCGTCCGGCAGCTGGGAACGCATGGCCACCAGGTCGGCGCCGTCCACCATCGACACCTGGGTCGTCACACCGGGGGCACCGATCGCGGCGCTGAGCAACCGCCAACCTGCATGCTGTGCGATCGCAGCCCGAAAGGCAAGGTCAGCATCGCGATCCTCTGGGCCCAGCACGGCCATCGACCCGCCCTGACCCCCGGCACCATTGACCTTCCAGCCACGCGCACCGTGCTCGCGCGCCAGCTCCACCAAGCGACGTGCCTCGTCGCCGACCAGACCGGTGTGCAACGACTCGATCGCCTTGTGGCTCTCGTGCAGCGCCATTCCGTATGCGCCGAGGTCACCCAAACGCAAGGCATCGGTCGCCGACCGGGCCGAACCACGCAACCGCTCCAATTCGTCCTCACCGTGACCGCTGTCGAGCCGAGCGATCACTTCGTCGTGCATCTCCGACGACACGTGCGGCGAACCCAGATACACCGTGTGCAGCCTGGCCGCGAGCTGTGCACTGGCGGCCGGCGGGGGCACGATCAGCTCGCGGCGCACCATCGGGTAGTGCACGTCGAAACGGCTGATGCCACCCCACGCCGCGGCAGCGTGATCCTGGATGCCCGATTGCTTCCCGGTGATCGTCTCGTACGAGTGCGCCATGGCCGCCAACTCGCCCGCGTCGAGCGTGTCGCCCACCGCCGCCGACAGTGCGGCGACCAACGCAACCATCACCGACGCCGAGGTGCCCAGGCCCGATCCCGCCACGACGGAATCGGCGATGTCGACGTCGACCGACCCGGGTATGTCCGACATCACGATCGCGCGCTCGATGATGGGATGCCGGCCGGGCGGCTCGGACGCGGGGAACTCGTAGTCCTCGCCCGTCATCTGCACCCTGAGGCGAACCTGGCGATCCGAGCTCGGCCGAGCCCCCAGATGCACCACGGAACGATGGTCGATCGCCACGTTGCACACGACACCACGACCAGCGAACCACGTATCGGTCCACCCCCCGATGTCGGCAGTGCGCGTCGGTGCCGAGGCACGCACGAGGATCTGCGGCGGGCGTGTGAGCGGACGCGTGATCGACTGGTCGCCGGCAGCGTCCGATGCAGCCGCGGGACTCGTGGGATTCTTGGGACCCGCGGACGAAGGATGATTGTGAGGAGGCATCACTTGTATTAGAGTTGTCTACATCGGATCGCAGCTCAAGCCGAGAGCGTCAAGAGGGAAGCGTCCATCAGGGAAGCGTCCATGAGGATAGAGGAGCCAAGATGACCGTCACCGCCGGAACACCGATCGAGCTCGCGCAAGGCGTGTACGTCACGCTCGCCGACCGAGTTGCCCTGGGCCGCGAGCGGTTCGGGCGACCGCTCACCCTCACCGAGAAGATCCTCCTGAACCACCTCGACGACCCCACCGAGCCGGCGGAGCGGGGCGGCACCTACAACGACTTCCATCCCGACCGAGTGGCGATGCAGGATGCAACGGCTCAGATGGCCCTGCTGCAGTTCATGACCGCCGGCCTCCCCACCACGGCTGTGCCATCGACCGTGCACTGCGACCATCTCATCCAGGCCAAGGTCGGTGCCCGCATCGACCTCGGCGTCGCGGTCGACACCAACAAGGAGGTCTACGACTTCCTTCGCTCGGTCAGCGCCAAGTACGGCATCGGCTTCTGGGGCCCCGGCAGCGGCATCATCCATCAGGTCGTGCTCGAGAACTACGCCTTCCCCGGCGGGATGATGATCGGCACCGACAGCCACACGCCGAACGCCGGGGGCCTCGGCATGGTCGCGATCGGCGTCGGCGGCGCCGACGCCGTCGATGTGATGACCGGGTTCCCGTTCAACGTTCGCTGGCCGAAGGTGATCGGTGTCAGGCTCACCGGCACGCTGTCGGGCTGGTCCTCCCCCAAGGACGTGATCCTCGAGGTGGCCCGCGTGCTCACCGTCGAGGGCGGCACCGGTGCGATCATGGAGTACCACGGCCCGGGCGCAGACAGCATCTCGGCCACGGGCAAGGCAACCATCTGCAACATGGGTGCCGAGATCGGGGCAACCTGCAGCGTGTTCCCGTACGACGACAACATGGCGCAGTACCTGAAGGCCACCGGCCGCGAAGCGATCGCCGATGCCGCCGACAAGGCCGCTGCGCACCTGCGGCCCGACGACGGCGCGACCTACGACCAGCTGGTGGAGATCGATCTCGATCAGCTCAAGCCGCTCATCAACGGACCCCACTCCCCCGACCGCGCCAACCGCGTCGGGGCCCAGGTCGGAGCCGAGGCCCGCGCCAACGATTGGCCGCTCGAGATCAGCTCCACCCTCATCGGCAGCTGCACCAACAGCTCCTACGAGGACATCACCCGCGCCGCGTCGATCGCTCGCCAAGCGGCTGCCA
>JAYSLK010000896.1:0-2813 GCA_043725585.1 Actinomycetota bacterium | reverse complement strand
GTCACCGTGTGCTGGGTCGCCTCCAGCGGTGCGAGCGCGTGGCCGATCCGGTGGCGGATCGCCTCGCGACCTTCGAGCGGCGCGGAACGCAGCTCGGCGATCGCATCCTGGACGAACACCGTGTCGAGCAGATCGAGTTGCTTCGAGTCGAGCGCCCAGCAGTATCGGTGCGTGAGTTCGATGATCGCAAGTCGGTCTTCGAGGTCTGCGGCGGCTGTCATGGCGCGAGTGTTCCACTCCCGGGTCGCCCCTGTGGCACTGGTACCTTCCGGTCGATGCCCGAACCTGCCGACGAGTCGCCGACGATGGCCGATCGTCTCGCCCTCGACGCCGTGGACGGCCAGCCCGACGTGTTCGACAGCTGCCTGCCGTGCTCGAGGGGCCATGTGTTCGGAGGTCTGCTGATCGGCCAAGCGGTCCGAGCGGCACAGCTCACCGTGCCGGACGGCCGGCCGGTGCATGCCCTGCACGCGTCGTTTCTCGTCGGGGGTCGCAGTCGCGAGCACCTCCGCCACGACGTGGAACGCACCCGCGACGGCGGCAGCTTCGCCACTCGGCGCGTCGTGGTGCGGCAATCGGTCGGCCCGGTGCTGGTGCTCACCGCCGATTTCCATGCGGACGAACCAGGTCTCGAGTACGCCCGACCCGCGACCGAGGACGTGCCCGGCCCCGACACCTTGCCATCAGGCCGATATGCCACATCGTTGTTCGACTCGCGCGATGCGCCGGTGGAGGACGGCTCGCACACGCGGCGAGCCTGGTTCCGGCCACGGATGCCGCTGCCGGACGACCCGCTGTTGCATCTCCAGTCGCTCGCCTATCTGAGCGATCACGGCCCCACGCGTGCCGCTCGTCAACCGCACGCCTCGCTCGATGCCGACAGCAACCGGATGTCGGTGAGCCTCGATCACAACGTCTGGTTCCATCGGCCGGTCGACATGAATCAGTGGCTGTTGAGTGAACTGATCCCCGTCGCCACCGGGCGAGGCCGAGGGTTGTCGATCGGCACGTTCCGCTCGGCCGATGGCACGCTCCTCGCCACGATCGCGCAAGAGGTGCTGCTCCGCGCTCGTTGACGAGCACGAGGAGCTCGTTACGCACCCAACATGCCACCGTCGACGGCCAGGGCGTGGCCGGTCGTGAACGACGAGGCATCACTGCACAGCCACAGGCATGCGTCGGCGATCTCCTGCGGTGTGCCGAAACGCCCGAACCGGCTGAGTCGCTTGGCGACCTCGCGCGGGTCGCGACCGCGACGCTCGATCGCATTGCGGAGCATGGGCGTGTCGATCGTGCCCGGGCAGATCGCGTTGACGCGGATGCCGTCGGCGGCGTAGTCGAGCGCAGCGCTGCGGGTGAGACCGAGTACCGCATGCTTGCTCGCGGTGTACGCCGGCTGGTTCTGCTGCGGCTTGAACGAGTTGGTGCTGGCGATGTTGACGATGCTGCCGCCGTTGCCGGCGTCGAGCATCACGTTCAACTCGGCGCGCATGCAGCGGAACAGCGCCGACACGTTGATCTCCATCATCCGATCGAAGTCGTCGTCGCTGGTGAGATGGAGTGGCACCGACTCGAACTCGATCGCAGCCGCGTTCACCGCTGCGTCAAGTCGGCCGAAACGGTCGACGGCAGTTGCGACCATGCGGCGCACCACCTCTTGATCGGTGATGTCGCCGGCGACGTCGGCGACCGAGTCACCGAGCGTCCCCGCGAGCTCGCGGAGCGATTCGGCCGCACGATCGCAGGCCACCACCCGCGCTCCGGCCTCGACGAGGGTGCGCGTGATCGCCTCGCCCATGCCACCCGCCGCGCCGGTCACCAATGTCACCTTGCCATCCATCGAGAAGCTCTGTGTACCCATGGTCAGCCGATCACGGGTGGTGGAACTCGCCGGCACCGGCGAACAGCATGGCCGTGCCGGCCTCGGTGTCGGCATGGATCAGATCTTCGACCCATTCGTGGAAACGTTGACATGGGCCCTCGTTTCTGCCGAACAGGAACTCGGTCTTCGCTCCGGTCTTCACCGCGCGTTGGATGCGATTGCCCGTGTAGTAGTCCTCGTCGCGCACCACGTGCATCAGGAAATCCATCTGCTTCTCGATGACGTTCAACCGGTCACCATCGGGCGCGTCGACGGCGAGGAAGTGCTGAGTGGTCACGGAGGTTTCGGGAGTGTCGCCCGGGAACAGCTGCGACACCATGTACAGCTTGCCTCCGGCATCGAAGCTGGCGATCGAGATGTGAGGAAAGATCGTCCACACCCCCGACACCATCTTCGAGGTCTGCCACTCGTCTTCGGGGATGTCCTCGAACGAGAGGTACCGCTCGTCGGGCTGCACGTTCCGCTGGTGCGGACCCCACGAATCGTTGATGGTCTTGTTGTTGTAGGTGGGCCCGAACGAGTCCTTGTGGAGGATGGGAAGGTGGTAGAAGTCGAGATAGCCGTCGTACGCGAGCTTCCAGTTCGGACCGCCGACGCTCTGCTTGCCGACATAGGCACAGTTCGCCAGATCGAGGTGGCCGAGCATCTCGCCGTACCCGCACAGGTACTCGTCGATGTCGAAGTGCATGCCGGGCGTGATGCCTCCGAAGACGATGCCGGCGCGCTCTGCCACCGGAAGCGGCGTGAGGCCGTGGCACGACATGTCGATCTCGCCGAAGGCCTCCTTGTCGAGCATGCCGACGAGGGCACCCTCGGTGTTGTACACCCACGCGTGGTACGGGCACGAGAAGCGCCGTGTGGTGCCCGATCCCTCCTCCATCACCTGCGCGCCGCGGTGACTGCACATGTTGACGAACGATCGCAGGACGCC
>JAYSLK010000895.1:0-4139 GCA_043725585.1 Actinomycetota bacterium | reverse complement strand
CCGACACCGACACCGACACCGACACCGACACCGACACCGACACCGACACCGACACCGACACCGACACCGACACCGACACCGACACCGACACCGAACACGCCCCCTGTGCTCGGCAACTTGAATCTCACGGCGCGGCCATCGTCAGGAGCGCTGTCTCGATTGAGCGTTGTCGCTTGGCCGACATCGGGCTGTCGGGCCAGCACCTGCGCGACGACCACCGTCTGATGTGGGGGCGCAGCGGTCCTCAGCCGGCGCCCGGCACCACGAGGCCGGCCGCGTACGCCAGGATGATTGCAGCCGCCCGATCGCGCGCTTCGAGCTTGGCGAAGATGTTGCCGACGTGGCCCTTCACCGTTCGTTCACTCACGTAGAGCCGATCGGCGATCTCCAGGTTCGACATGCCCTGCGAGATCAGCACCAGCACCTCGCGTTCCCGGTCGGAGAGCTTCTCGATCGCCTCGGTCGACCGCCCCGATCGCGGCGCGCCGGTACGCACCGCCCGCAACACCCGAGGTGTCACGCGCGGATCCAGCCAGGAGCCGCCGCCGGCCACGGCGCGGATCGCAGCGATCAGATCGTCGGCAGGGGCGTCTTTCAGCAAGAAGCCCGCGGCTCCGGCCTGGAGCGCACCCCATAGCACGTCGTCGTCGTCGAAGGTGGTGAGCACCAGCACCGGTGGCCCATCGTCGGCCTGGAGAAGCGACGTGGCCGTGATGCCGTCCATCACCGGCATCCGGATGTCCATCAGCACCACATCGGGTCGGTGATCGCGGGCGGCGACCAGGCCGAGCTCACCGTTCGAAGCCTCCGAGACGACGACGATCCCGGGCTCGGTGCTGATGATGAACGCGATGCCGGCACGCACCAGCTGCTGATCGTCCACCAACACCACGCGCACGGGCGGACGTTGCTCGAGCGGGCTGCTCATGACGACGCCACGGCGCGACGGAGCGGCAGAGCGGCCTCGATGCGCCACGTGTGGCGTTCGGTCTCGCCCGCCTCGACCGATCCACCTGCGGCGCGTACCCGTTCAGCCATGCCCCGCAACCCGAGGCCGACGCGGTCGGTGCGTCGCGAGCCGGCCGGATCTCCGCCGGTGGTGGGATTCTCGATCACGATGCGAAGCACGGTGCCTTCCCCGTCGCTGGCGACCCGCAACTCGACCGGTGTTCCCGGCGAGTGCTGAAGTGCGTTCGACAGGGCTTCCTGCACCACACGGAACGCGGTGAGCGATGTGGTCGCGTCGGCGGCGATGTCATCGAGCCGCAGGTCGGCCGTCACCCTCACTCCCGCTTCTCGATACTGATCGATCAGGGAAGGGATGTCGGTCAGCATGGGAAGGGGAGTCGAGTCGGCCCGCCCGTCGTCGCACCGGAGCAACCCTACGACCTGACGGATCGAGTCGAGGCTCTCCCGTCCGACGATCTCGGCTCGTTCCAACGCCTCGGCGGCACGTGCTGGATCGTGGCTGAGGGCTCGGCGAGCACCGGTGACGTGGAGCATCGTGACCGTCAGGGAGTGGGCGACGACGTCGTGGACCTCGCGTGCGATGCGCGTGCGCTCGTTGGCCGCCGCGTGCTCGTTTCGTTGGGCCTGGGCAGCCTGGAGCTCGGCCACGAGCATCTCCTGACGGCGGATCATGAGGCCTGCCAGCCAGGCCACGCCGAGACCGCCGAGGAAGTAGATCGTGCCGGTCTCGTGAGTCGTGCGCTCCAGCACGGCGAGCCCCACGCAGATCCCGAAGCCCGACACGACGGTCAGTGCGGTGATCGCACCATGCGTACGGGCGCGGGTGAGCCACACGACGGCGATCATCACCGGGAACATGCCGCCCGGGTTGCGATCGATCAACACGATCGCCCCTGCAGGCACCATCGTCATGAGCAGGAAGGCCGCCGGGTGCAGACGCACACCGCCGGCTTCGAGAGCCCACGGCAGCAACCCGACGAGCGCGAGCGTGACGGTGGTGGCGGTCACGCCGTGGGTCTTGTCGCCGAAGATCGCGATGAGGGCCGCGCACGTTGCCGCCAATGCCATGACCACGGTGGTCGACAGCTGCGAGGTGGCGACACGTGCCGCAGACCATCGGGCTGCGGGGCGCGACATCGCACGCGCCGGCGCGACGATCGGAGCCGTCGTCGGCCGGTCCACTGGCCGGTGTGTCGCCGGCCGGTCCGTCGCCTGCTCCTGCATGACCTGCACCTTACGTCCCGTCCGCCAGGGTGTCACCGGACCGTGGTACGGGTCGCGAACCTGCCGTGGGTCCGTCGTCGAACGAGCCGCGGTCCGATGCCGAGCGACGCCGATCGGCAGACGATGGGTGCATCGACAGGGATCTGCGAGATCCGGACACAGGAGGTTGTGATGCTCACTCGACTCGGTTGGTTCACAGTGCGGCGGCGACGGCTCGTGCTGTCCTTCACCGTGCTGTTCTTGGTCGTGGCGGCCGTGGTGGGAACCGGCGCATTCGGGGTGCTGAAGGCGGATGGCTTCGACGATCCGTCCTCGGAGAGCACGCGTGCGGCGAACCTGTTGGAGCAGCGGTTCGGTGGGGGCGACCCCAACGTCGTCCTGGTCGCCGCGACAACGGGTGCGAGCGTCGATGACGCCGACATCGCGGCCGCCGGCAACGACCTCGCCGCCCGCCTCGACGCGATCGACGGTGTCGAACAGGTGGTCTCGTACTGGTCGCTCGGAGGAGCCGAACCGCTCCGGAGCACCGATGGCGACACCGCGCTCGTCCTGGCTCGAGTGACCGGCGACGAGGAACAGGTCGCCGAGCGACTCGATCTCGTGAAGGCCGCGGTCACCGGTCAGCAGGGCCCGTTCGACGTCTTGCTCGGTGGTCGGGAAGCCGTTTTCGCCGACGTCGGCGAGACGATCGAGGGCGACCTGTTGCGGGCCGAGCTGATCGCGATTCCACTGACGCTCATCCTGTTGTTGTTCGTGTTCCGCGGTGTCGTTGCCGCCAGTCTGCCGATGCTCGTCGGGGTGATCGCGGTCCTCGGTACCTTGCTGAGCTTGTTCGTCATCGGCTCGGTCACCGATGTGTCGATCTATGCGATCAACCTCACGACTGCGCTCGGTCTCGGACTTGCGATCGACTACAGCCTGTTCATCGTCTCCCGGTTCCGCGAGGAGCTGAAGGCCGGCCGAACCGTCGAGCATGCCGTCGTGCGCACCATGGAGACAGCTGGCAAGACCGTGTTGATCAGCTCGCTGACCGTCGCCGTCTCGTTGGCGGCCCTCCTGGTGTTCCCGTTGTACTTCCTGCGCTCGTTCGCCTACGCCGGCGTCGCCGTGGTGCTGCTGGCGCTTGCCGGTTCGCTGCTGTCGCTGCCTGCACTCCTGGCCTTGCTCGGGCATCGGGTCAACTCGCTGGCGATCGGTCGGCGCCGTGAGGATCGCGCCGATCACGAAGGCCTGTGGCACCGGATCGCGACGTTCGTGATGCACCGCCCGATCCCGATCGCCGCCACGGTGGTCGCAGTGCTGCTCCTGCTCGGGGCCCCGTTCCTCCGGGTGAACTTCGGGACGCCCGATGACCGGGTGCTGCCGGCGAGCGCCGAGAGCCGTGAGGCTTCAGATGTGCTGCGGACCGACTTCACCGGCAACTCGGCGGAGAGTTTCGGCGTGGTGAGCGACGGCGCGGGTGCCGGCCGGTTCGACGACGTGGCATTCAGTGCTGCAGCGATCTCGTCGATGGACGGTGTGGCCAGAGTGGACAGCGCGGCAGGCACCTTCGTCGGTGGTTCGTCGGTCGCGACCGGTGACTCCGACGCCCGATTCCTGGCTGCCGACGGTTCCGATGCCAGCTGGATGTCGGTCGTGCCCACGTTCGCCGTGGCCTCTCAACAGGGCGAAGAACTGGTGAAGGACATCCGTGCGCTCGATCTGCCGATCGACGTCGCCGTCGAAGGTGCCGCCGCCGAACTGGTGGACACCAAGGCTGCGATCTCCGATTCGCTCCCGATCGCGCTCGCGATCATCGTGCTCGCCACGTTCGTGTTGCTCTTCATGCTGTCGGGCAGCCTGCTCGTGCCGGTGAAGGCACTGGTGCTCAACTTCCTCAGCCTCACCGCGACCTTCGGGGCCATGGTGTGGATCTTCCAGGACGGCAACCTCTCCGGCCTGTTGGG
>JAYSLK010000894.1:0-1643 GCA_043725585.1 Actinomycetota bacterium | reverse complement strand
AAAGCGCGGCCTGGTGTACTCGGTGTTCTCCGGTCATGCCTGTTACGCCGACACCGGCTCGTGGTCGATCAGCACCAGCGCACAGCCGCGGCATGCTCCCGAGGTCATCGATCTGGTGATGACCGAACTGCGCACCCTCGTCGATCAGGGCATCACCGACGAAGAGCTCGACATCGCCCGCGGCTACCTCACCGGTTCGTACGAGCTCGGCCTGGAAGACACGGGTTCGCGCATGGCCCGCAACGGCGGGCTGCTGTGCACTCGGGGGCAGATCATCGGGGTCGACGAACAAGTGCAGCGCTGGCTCGACGTCGATCGGGACGCAGTGAGGCACGTGATCGAACGCGTCTTCTCGGCCGAACCGATCACGGTCACCGTCGGCCCCGCCTGAGCTCGCCCACCGACCGGGACCGCAACGGCTGACGCGGCCACGGCCACGGCCTGCGACCAGCGACCGGCGACCGAGGATCAGCTGGGCATCGCCGGGGGAGGCAGAGGGGCGCTCGGGGGAGGAAGGTTGCTCTCCTGCGCCCGCTCCTGTTTGGTGCCGAGCACGGGGGTGCCGTCGGCTTCGAGCGCCTGCAGTTGGGCCACCAGGTCGGTGATCGCTGCGTCGTCGGCGTCGTCGGCCCGGCCGGTGCGCTGGCGGTAGAGGATCCGTCCGAGATCGTCGAGCAGATCGTCGGCCTTCCGAGTGTCTTTCAGGTCGTCGATCTTCTCCTTGGCCTGTTGCGACAACTGGGTCGCTTTCTCCTTGGCTTTGTCGAGGAAGCTCATCGCGCCATTCTGCACCCTCGTCCGTGCTGTGTCAGATCGCTCCCTGCGAGGAACCGTCGCGCCGAACGGCTCAGCGGTTGAGCAGGACGGGGATGGTACGCGGGCCGCGCACCTGCCCATTGGCCCAGGCCGTCGACCGGTTGGGGTCGAGGGAGTAGCTGGGGAATGCCCGCAGCCACTCCTGGATCCCCACCAACAACTCGAGGCGGGCGAGGTTGGAGCCCACGCAGCGATGGATGCCCAGGCCGAAGGCCACATGCCGGTTCTTGGCTCGCTCGAGCTGGAACTCGTGTGGGTTCTCGAACGCTTCCGGGTCGTGGTTCGCAGCCGGAAAGGTCACGAGCATCTGGTCGCCCGGGTGCACGGGGCATCCGGCGATCGTCGTTTCGCCGATCACCTTGCGAGCCATCGTGACCGGCGCGTAGTAGCGCAGCACCTCTTCGGATGCGGTCTGCCACAGCATGTCGTCGTCGGCCACGGCGACGAGGCGCGCAACCTCGTCGGGGTGCTGGGCGAAGTGCCACAGACCGGAACCGATGGCGCTCCACGTGGTGTCGATGCCGGCGATGATCAGCAGCCGGATGTAGCCGAGCTTGAGGTCCCAGTCGACCGGCTCGCCGTCGATCTCCGCGTTGGCGATGAACGTCAGCATGTCGTCGCGCGGGTTCACCAGGCGGTCACGCAGGATCGCATCGATGTACTGGGTCATCTCCGTCATCACCTGCAGGCGCACGGTGTTGTCGCGCGGCGCGAGCTGGAAGTTCCGATAGATCCAGTCGCGGAACAGATCGGCATCACCTTCCGGGATGCCCGTGAGCTGACAGATGCCGTGGACCGGGATGTGTTGGGTGTACTGCGTGGCGGCG
>JAYSLK010000893.1:0-2372 GCA_043725585.1 Actinomycetota bacterium | reverse complement strand
GCGAGGGTGGTCAAGGTCAGCGGCTCGGACCATCGAGCCATCTGCGCCACGATCGCACCCCCCGCCGCCTGACAGCGGTGAGGCCCGATGCCCGGTTGGCATCGACGTGGCATGATCGATCGATGACACAGGCGGGAATGGTGCCCAGGCGGTGGCGCCGCTTCGCGCGAGTGCTGGCGGTCGGCGTGTTGGCGGTGGCGGGACTGGCGATTGCGCCGGCGGCCTCGGCACTGGGGATCAGGGTGATCGCTCCCGCCTGAGCCGGCCCGTGGACATTGCGTGCACGGACCGGTTGGGTCAGGCGGGGAGGGCGTTCAGCGTGCTGATTCGTCGATGCGGGTGATGCTGCTGCTGTCGAAGTTCGAGCTCCAGACGTACTGGCCGTCGTAGGCCAGCTTGAGCGGCGCCGTGGCGCCTGCCGGCAGTGCGAAGGCGGTGCTCTCCAGCGTCGTCGGGTCGATCCGGACGACGGTCGCCGAGTCGTAGTTGGCGACCCAGATGCTCGTCCCGTCGAACACGATCCCGCTCGGGCCTGCAGATCCCTCGGGCAGCGCGACGACGGTGCCCTCTCCCGAGGCCAGGTCGTACGTGGTGACGTCACCTGAGCCGATGTTGACGACCCAGATGTTCGTGCCTTCGAAGGCCATGTCGCCGTCGGCTGGAACGGGGAGCTCCACGTTGGTGGCCGCTGCAGTGGTCGGGTCGATCTGGGTGAGGTTGCCGCTGCCGGTGTTCTGCACCCAGACAGCGGTGCCGTCGTAGGCGATGGCTTCGGGCTTCACCGCGCCATCGGGGAGGGCGATGATCGAGCCTTCACCGGTGGCGGGATCGAAGCGGGTGACCGACGAGGCCGAGGGGTTCGTGATCCACAACTCGTCGCCGTCGAAGGTGATCCATTGCGGCGCCGACCCCTCGGGCAGCGCAACGTTGGTTGCGTCACCGGTCACAGGATCGATGCGGGTGAGGTTGGACGACCCGAGGTTCGCGGTCCAGATGCTGGTGCCGTCGGTGGTGATGCCGCTCGGGCTGAGGGCTCCGTCGGGCAACGCGAAGCTGGTCACGTCGCCGGTTGCGCGGTCGATGCGGCTGACGTCGTCGGTGTTGAAGTTGGCGGTCCAGAAGCTGGTGCCGTCGAAGACGATGTCGAACGGGTTCTCCTCCCCCGTGGGCAGGGCGACGGTCGGGTCGTAGGTCAACGCTGGTGCAACGGTGTCTGCCGGTGCTTCGGTGGTGGCCGCTGCGGTGTCGGGAACCTCCGTGGTGGCTGGTGTCGCCTCGACGTTGGTCTGCGTTGTGGTGACGACCGGCGTGGTGTCGACCTCGACCGTGATGGCCGGCGCAGGGCCGACGTCGGCCGGGTCGTTGTCGTCGTCGCCGCGGTTGAGCAGTGCGACGCCGCCGACGACGAGGACGAGCACGGCGGCAGCACCGGCCATCAGGGGCCAGCGGGGCCGGTTGGTCGGTGTGTTGTCGGTGAGCATGATGATCTCCATCTCGTGGTGAGGTGCCTCGGTGGCGATCCGGTGCTGGATCGCTTCCCAGGCCGTGGGAGATGGAGTTGCTCGTCCGGCGATCTGCGTGAGGTCGCGCTCGATGTTGTCTTCGAGGCGGCTCATGACGTGATCTCCTCTCGCATCGACCGCAGTGCTCGTCGCAGATGCGAGCGCACCGTGGTGGCAGGTTGATCGATGATCTCTGCGATCTCCGAGGCCCTGCACCCGCAGTAGTACCGAAGCACGACCGCGATGCGTTGATGTTCGGGAAGACGTGCCAGCACGTCCCACAGCGATTCCGCCTCCGGAGTGAGATCCGGCGGTGGAGTCGGTGGGTGCAGGTTCATCACGCGTCGACGACGCAGGACCGATCGGCATCTGCTCACCACGACGGTGCGCAGGTAGGCGCCGGGTTGGTCCAGTTCGTCGAACCGGTGAGAGATCTCCACGAACGAGTCCTGGACGATCTCCTCGGCTTCCGCGTCGTTCCCGACGAGCGTGTACGCGAGTCGAACCATGCCGATGTACTCGGCCCGGTACAGCACCTCGAGCGCAACGGCGGGCCCCTTGCGGACCGCTGCTCCCTTGGTGCTTCGCATACCCTCCATCACCCCCAACGGCGCACGAGCCACGCGAAGTGTTGCACGGGCTTCGATGATTCCTGGCCGGCGCCCTCCTTGGCGGCGCAACTATCATGGTCCCGATGAGCACCGTCGCCAGATTCGACACGTCCGACACGTCGACGGCAGCGCAGGCCGTTCTGGCGCAGTTGTTCCGGCGGATGTCGCCGGCGGACAAGGCTGCGATCGTCGAGCAGATGTCGGACGAGGCTCGTGAGTTGGCTCGGTGCGGGATCAGATCTCGGCATCCCGAGTACGG
>JAYSLK010000892.1:0-7040 GCA_043725585.1 Actinomycetota bacterium | reverse complement strand
CACGAACTGGTGAAGCAATCGCCCATGTGACGTTGGGGTCGCGTCCCGGCAGGATCGACAGCACCGCCCCGCGGCGGCAACGCGTCAGCGTTGCCC
Organism: Actinomycetota bacterium; assembly: GCA_043725585.1. Lineage (GTDB taxonomy): Bacteria > Actinomycetota > Acidimicrobiia > Acidimicrobiales > Ilumatobacteraceae > VFMC01. Next base: position 6,944 of record JAYSLK010000892.1, on the reverse strand, counting down.
GGAGCGGCTCGGCTGCAGGTTCGCGGCTTCCGCCAGCCGACCAGCGAGGCGATGCTCGGTCGTCGGCACCAGGCCCACCGTGACCCGGATGTGCGCGTCGTCGGTGCGCACCTGGAACGGGGCCCCCGGCGCGGCACCGATGCCCTGGGCCGCGAGGGTGAGCAGAGCGGCCCGTTCGTCGCGGACGCGCATCCACAGGTTGATGCCGTCGGTGCCGCTGCACGGCACGCCGTGAGCATCGAGCACCGACGCCACCGCGGCTCGCCGCGAGGCGTACTCCTCGCGGGCGGCGGCAACTGCGGCGAGCGTGGTCGGGTCGTCGAGCATCTCCAGCAGCACGGCTTGCAGGATGCGGCTGCTCCAACCGGGGCCCAGCAGCCGCCGGTTCGCGACGGAGGTGATCACCTCGCCGGCACCGCCCACCGCGGCGAGTCGCAGATCGGGCCCGTGGCTCTTGGAGTAGCTCCGAATGTGAACCGTGCGGGTCGGCAGCCAGTGGCCGAAGCTGACGAGCCTGCCGCTGGCGATGTCGCCCGAGTGATCGTCCTCGACGATGATCGGACGTGCCTCGTGGCGCGCCAGAAGGTCAGCGAGAACCTTGGCCCGCTTTCGACTCATCGTCACACCGGAGGGGTTGTGCGCCCGTGGCTGGCAGAACACGGCGGATGGACGAAGATCGAGCGCGACCGCGAACTGCTCCGGCTTCATGCCCTCGTCATCGAGATCGACGCCGATCATCTCGGCGCCGAGTTGCTCGAGCAGGTCGAGCAACGGCGGAAAGGCAGGGTGTTCGACGATCACTCGATCACCGAGCCGAACGATCACCTGGGCCACCCGATCGAGAGCGTCCATCGCGCCGTCGACCACCGTGAGTTCTTCGGGAGCGAAGGGCCAGCCGGATCGCAAGCGGTCGCCGAGCTCGGGGAGCACCGGCTGATCGAGGTAGCTGGACGTGAGTGCCTGCCCGCTCACCCTGGCGATGACCGGGCCGAGATCCGGCAGCAGCGCCGGATCAGGCGTGCCGGTGGACAGGTCGAGCGCGAAGTGCCCCGGCCCTTCGGTGACCCTCCGGTAGCGCCGCGGCGAACCAGGGCCGGTGGGTTGACGGACGAAGGTTCCCTGTCGGCCGCGCGCATCGATCGCGCCCACCAGTGCGAGCGTCTGCCACGCCTCGCTGACCGTGGTGGGAGAGACGCCCAGCTGCTTCGACAGCTCGCGCACCGTGGGCAGACGGTTGCCAGGCTGCAGCTCACCCGATGACACCAGCCGTCCGATCGCGGCGGCGATGCCCTTTGCGGAGCGGTCGCCGATGCCGTTCGAGATCACCGATGTGAGGTCCACGAGCGGCCTTTCCCGCCGAACCTGTGAACGGCGTGTGACGGTTTGTGCGGGCACAATATAGGCATTGTCAGTACGTTGGTGGAACATTACGATCCGGCCCATGAGCGACACGTCGACGGGGGGCCGCACCGTTCGCGCGGCACTGGTGCAGACCGACTGGCCGGGCACGAAGGCCGAGATGATCGACAAGCACGAGCAGTACGCCCGTGACGCTGCCGCTCAGGGTGCCCAGGTGATCTGCTTCCAAGAGCTGTTCTACGGGCCGTACTTCTGCCAGGTGCAGGACGCCGCGTACTACGAGTACACCGAGTACATCCCCGACGGCCCGACCACGCAGCGGTTCATGGCCCTGGCAAAGGAGCTCGGCATGGTGATGGTGCTACCGATGTACGAGATCGTGCAGCCGGGCATCTACTACAACACGGCGGCGGTGATCGATGCCGATGGCAGCTACCTCGGCAAGTACCGCAAGCAGCACATCCCCCAGACCAAGGGGTTCTGGGAGAAGTTCTACTTCAAGCCCGGAACGGGCGGGTACCCGGTGTTCGACACCGCGGTCGGCAAGGTCGGCGTGTACATCTGCTACGACCGCCACTTCCCCGAGGGGTGGCGAGCGCTGGGCCTCAACGGCGCAGAGATCGTGTTCAACCCGTCGGCCACGCATCGGGGCCTCAGCGAGTACCTGTGGCGCTTGGAGCAACCGGCGTCGGCCGTGGCGAACATCTACTACGTGGGTGCGATCAACCGCGTCGGCATCGAGCCGCTGGGCGAGAACGACTTCTACGGTCAGAGCTACTTCGTCGATCCCGAGGGCAAGTTCGTCGGCGAGGTGGGCGATGCCTACAAGCCCGAGCTCATCGTGCGCGATCTCGACATGGACAAGATCAAGCAGGTGCGCGACCGCTGGGCGTTCTACCGTGATCGCCGGCCCGACGCATACGACGAACTCGTCGAGCACTGAGTCGTCGGCGCGAACAGCACCGACGACACGGCGGAGCGAGATCGCATGCGGCACCGGCCGACAACGCGGTCGAGCGCGAAACTGACGGCAGCACGAGGATTCATCCAGGGAAGGGGACCCACATGACGAAGACGCTCATCAAGAACGGCAAGGTCATCTCCGCGACCGGCGTGATCGCCCAGGACGTGTTGATCGAAGGTGAGACCATCACCGCGACCGCGTCACCCGGGTACTTCACCGATGAAGGCATCGACAACGTCATCGATGCCGCGGGCAAGTACGTCATCCCCGGGGGCGTCGACGTGCACACGCACATGGAGCTGCCGTTCGGCGGCACGTTCGCGAGCGACACGTTCGAGACCGGCACCCGGGCGGCGGCATGGGGTGGCGTCACGACGATCGTCGACATGGCCGTGCAGCGCGCCGGCGAGAACGTGTTCGACGGCCTGGCCGAGTGGCATCGCAAGGCCGACGGTGAGTGCGCCATCGACTACGCCTTCCATCAGATCATCGGCGGTGTCGACGACGAGTCCCTGAAGGCGCTGCGCTACCTCACCGAGCACGAGGGCATCAGCAGCTTCAAGCTGTTCATGGCCTACCCGGGCGTGTTCTACAGCGACGACGGCCAGATCCTCAAGGCGATGCAGACCGCTGCCGACTGTGGCGCAGTGATCATGATGCATGCCGAGAACGGCATCGCGATCGACGTGCTCGTGCAGCAGGCGCTTGCACGCGGTGAGACCGACCCCCGCTACCACAGCTACACGCGCCCGTCACCGCTCGAGGCCGAGGCCACTCACCGAGCCATCGTGCTCAGCCACGTCGCCGGCAACGTGCCCCTGTACATCGTGCACATGTCGGCTGGAGATGCGCTCAACGAGGTCGCCGCCGCCCGGCACCACGGGCGCAACGTGTTCGCCGAGACCTGCCCGCAGTACCTGTGGCTCACGCTCGAAGAGACCCTCGGTCAGTCCGGCTTCGAAGGATCGAAGTGGGTGTGCTCCACGCCTGTGCGCTCCAAGGACCACGACCCGCACTACATCGGCCAGATGGGACACGGTCACCAGGGCGATCTGTGGAAGGGCCTGCGCATGAACGAACTGGCGGTGGTCAGCACCGACCATTGTCCATTCTGCTTCAAGGACCAAAAGGAGCTCGGGTTGGGCGACTTCTCGAAGATCCCCAACGGCATCGGCGGTGTCGAGCACCGCATGGAGCTCATCTACCAGGGCGTGGTGGCCGGCGAGCTCAGCCTCGAGCGCTGGGTCGAGACCTGCTGCACCACGCCGGCGCGCATGTTCGGCATGTACCCGAAGAAGGGTGTCATCGCCCCCGGCAGCGACGCCGACGTCGTCGTGTGGGACCCGAACACGAAGACCAAGATCGGCATCAACGACAAGCATCACATGAACATGGACCACAGCGCGTGGGAGGGTTGGGTGATCGACGGCAAGGTCGACACCGTGCTCTCCCGTGGCGCGATCGTGGTGCAGAACGACACATACACCGGCCGCAAGGGCCATGGCCAGTTCGTCAAGCGCGGACTGTCGCAGTACCTCGTCTAGGAGACATCGCTCATGAATCGCATCAGTCACTGGATCGACGGCAAGGTCGTCGAGGGAACCTCGGGCCGCTCGGGCGTCATCTGGCAGCCCGCCACCGGCGAGCAGGCCGCAACGGTCGACCTCGCGTCGACGGCCGAGGTGTCGGCGGCGATCGCCGTCGCGAAGGCTGCGTTTCCCGCGTGGCGCGCCACCAACTTGTCGCGCCGGGCAGAGGTGATGTTCCACATGCGCGAGCTCATCTCCGCCAACCGCAAGGAGATCGCGTCGCTGCTGTCTGCCGAGCACGGCAAGGTGCTCAGCGACGCGCTCGGCGAGGTCGCCCGAGGTCTCGAGAACGTCGAGTTCGCCTGCGGCGTGCCGAACCTGTTGAAGGGCGGCTACAGCGAGCAGGCATCGTCCGGCGTCGACGTGTACTCGATCAAGCAGCCGCTCGGCGTGGTGGCCGGCATCACGCCGTTCAACTTCCCGGCGATGGTGCCGATGTGGATGTTCGCCAACGCCCTCGCATGTGGGAACACCTTCATTCTCAAGCCGAGCGAGAAGGACCCGTCGGCCGCGATGTTCCTGGCCGAACTGCTGAAGCAGGCCGGGCTGCCCGATGGGTGCTTCAACGTGGTCCACGGCGACAAGGAAGCGGTCGACGCACTGCTGCACCACCCCGACATCTCGGCGATCAGCTTCGTCGGATCCACCCCGATCGCGAAGTACATCTACGAGACAGGTACTCGCAACGGCAAGCGCGTGCAAGCCCTCGGCGGCGCGAAGAACCACATGCTCGTGCTGCCCGATGCCGACCTCGACATGGCTGCCGACGCTGCGGTCAGTGCGGCCTACGGCTCTGCCGGCGAACGTTGCATGGCGATCAGCGTCGTGCTCGCCGTCGACTCCGTCGCCGATGCTCTGATCGCCAAGGTGAAAGAACGCATCCCGGCCATCAAGGTGGGCCCGGCCAGCGAACCCGATAACGAGATGGGTCCGCTCATCACCAGCGAGCACCGCGACAAGGTCGCCGGCTACGTGGCCAATGCCGAGGCCGAGGGCGCCACGCTGGTCGTCGACGGTCGTACCGACGCACCCGGCGGTGGTTTTTTCCTGAAGCCCAGCCTGATCGACAACGCCAAGCCCGGCATGAAGTGCTACGACGACGAGATCTTCGGGCCGGTGCTCACCGTCACCCGTATCGCCAGCTACGACGAAGGCCTGCAGCTGATCAACGACAACCAGTACGGCAACGGCACGGCGATCTTCACCCGCGACGGCGGCGTGGCCCGTCAGTTCGAGTTCGACGTCCAGGTGGGCATGGTGGGCATCAACGTGCCGATCCCGGTGCCCGTCAGCTACTACAGCTTCGGCGGCTGGAAGGCGTCGCTGTTCGGTGATCAGCACATGTACGGACCCGACGGCATCAACTTCTTCACTCGCACCAAGGTGGTCACCAGCCGTTGGCCCGATCCGCGCACGTCGTCCGTCGACCTCGGCTTCCCGCAGAACCGCTGAGCAGGGCCCAGACCATGGAGTTCGGAGTCGTCCTGCAGACCACGCCGCCATCGGCGCGCGTGATCGATCTCGCCAAGCGCGCCGAGGCGTACGGGTTCACGTACGTATGGACCTTCGACAGCCACATCCTGTGGCAAGAGCCCTACGTGATCTACAGCCAGATCCTGGCCGAGACGCGCAACGTGGTGGTGGGGCCGATGGTCACCAACCCGGCCACCCGCGACTGGACCGTCACCGCCAGCGTGTACGCCACGCTGAACGAGATGTTCGGCAACCGCACCGTCTGCGGCATCGGCCGGGGCGATTCCGCCGTTCGCGTCACCAACGGCGCGCCCACCAACCTCGCGACATTGCGCGACAGCATCCACGTCATCCGCGAGCTCGGCAACGGTCGATCGGTGGAGTACAAGGGCAGCGAGCTGCGACTGCCGTGGGCGGCCAAGAGCGAGCTCGAGGTGTGGGTTGCGGCCTATGGACCGAAGGCGCTGGCGCTCACGGGCGAAGTGGGCGACGGGGTCATCCTGCAGCTCGCCGACCTCTCCATCGCGGAGTGGACGATCGGCGCCGTGCGTGCCGCTGCCCAGGCCGCCGGACGCAACCCCGACGACATCACCATCTGCGTCGCCGCGCCGGCGTACGTCACCGATGGCACCGACGCCGGCCTGGCCCACGGTCGCGAGCAGTGCCGTTGGTTCGGTGGCATGGTGGGCAACCACGTCGCCGACATCGTGGCGCGCTACGGCGACAGCGCTCCTGTGCCGGCCGCGCTCACCGACTACATCAAGGGCCGGCAGGGATACGACTACAACGAGCATGGACAGGCGGGCAACACACACACCTCGTTCGTGCCGGACGAGATCGTCGATCGGTTCTGCATCGTCGGCCCGCCCGAGGTGCACATCGAGCGGATGCGGCAACTGAAGGACCTGGGCGTCGACCAGTTCTCGATCTACCTCCAGCACGACGACAAGGACCACACGCTCAGTGCATATGGCGAGAAGGTCATGCCCGCCGTGGCCGAGCACGTGAGGGCCAAGACCTGATGACCGACCTGATGAGGGTCCTCGAGCTCGCCGCGGTGGGCGCATGATCCAGCGGGTCCGTCGTGTGGCCATGTTCGTCGTGGCGATGCTGCTGGTCGTCGCGCTCTGGGAGGGCTACAAGGCGGTCGGTCCCGCAAAGGGTGGTGAAATACTGGGCTTCGGCATCCTCCCGCGCACGAACGACCAGGTGATGCCCCACGTGTGGTCGATGGTCACCGGTCTGTTCGACCCGGCGCAACGACGGGGCGACCAGACGGTGCTGTCCGTGGTGCTCGATGGCGCCTGGTACTCGTTCCGCATCGTGGTGGTGGGCTTTGCGGTCGGGGTCCTGTTCGGCATGGCGATCGCAGTGGTGCTCACTCGGTTCCGGCTGGCCGAACGAGCGATCCTGCCGTACCTCGTCATCTCCCAGACCGTGCCGCTCATCGCCCTCGCCCCTCTGGTGGCAGGTTGGGGCGGCAAGCTCCAGGTCGGCGATTGGGTGTGGCCCAAGTGGATGTCGGCAGCGGTGCTGGGGGCGTTCCTCGCCTTCTTCCC
>JAYSLK010000891.1:0-3216 GCA_043725585.1 Actinomycetota bacterium | reverse complement strand
GGGCCCAGTTGGGGTTGTTCAGCGGGTTGCCGGCCATGGCTGCGCATCCTAACCGGGCGGGTGCTGAGGCAACGTCTGCCGGCCCGAGCGGTCGCCCCTCGTTCCGTCCGCGGTCAGGCGAGGTCAGGCGAGATCAGGCGAGATCAGGCGAGATCAGGGATTGACGGTGACCACGACCGCGCACGTGCCCGTGAGGTCGAGGACGCTCACGGAACCTGTCGACGGATCGCGTACCACCACGGAGGGAGTGCCTTGATAGGTCACTTGCCCGATCGCCTGGAAGCCCTCGGTCACGCAGGGCAGACCGAGGCCGGGGAGCGGCAGCACCGCCTGTTGGGTGTTGGCATAGTCGAGCAACTGCTGCGGTGTGTTGATCGTGACCTGTACCTCGGCTCCGCCGTCGATCGAATCGATCGAGTTCTCCGAAGCGGCGGGCGCCTCCGTCGCGGCGGGCGCCTCCGTTGCTTGCCCGGCACCTTCGGTCTCCATCGCAGTCGATGCCCTGCTGTCGAATGCAGTGCCGCCGGCGGCCACGTCGGCGCTCATGGCCTCCGCGGACTCGACCATCGGCGTTGCTGGATCGTCATCGGCGAACGCTTCGGCCGGTGCGGCGGTCTTCGCCGCAGCCTCGGTCGCCAACGACGAGCTCTCCTCGTCGTCGCCCCCCATCGATCCCAGACCGCCCGCCACGAGGGCCCCGACGAACAAGACGCCGACGGCCGCTGCGACCCCGGTGAGCAGGCGGTACGAGGTGCGGCGGCGTTCGAATCGGATCACGTTCGTCGAGGGTGCCGCCAGTTCCGGGCCCTTCTCCGGGCCCTTCTCCGGGAATGACTGCGCATCGACGTCATCGCCTGTGGTCGCGCCGAGGTCACGTGCGTGCAGTTCGTCGAACGCGGTCAGCGCTGCAGCCACCGCATCCTCACGACCACGCGACTCGACGGTGACGTCGGCGAGGGCTCCGCGCTGATCTCGCAGCGCGGCGAGCAGTTCGCCCAGCGCATCATCGGCTGCGACGTGCGCCTCGTCCTCGGGCGTGGCGGTGCCGTCGAGCAGTGCGCTCACGGCGAGCAGATCGTCGTCGGGCGTCAGGGGGCTGAGGGGATCATTCATGGCTGGAGATGGCGTGGGGTGCGGAGACAGTGCATGGAAAGGTCAACGGGGGGTTGGACGTTCGTCGGGGTCGGTGTGGTTCCCGGCTCGTACGATCTGAGCCAACGCCGCCCTGCCTCGGGCGATCCGACTCTTCACCGTACCGACGGGAATGTCGAGGGTGGCGGCGATCTCGGCGTAGTCGAGGTCGCCCACGTCGCGCAGGACCAACGGCACTCGGAACTCCTCGGGCACCTGTCGCAATGCCTGATCCAACTGGTCGCGGTCGGTGATCAACTCGATGCCACGTTCACTGTTGGGATCGGCGAGTCGTGGATCGCGGTCACCGCTCTCGGAACGGTCGGAGTTGCTCGAGCCGTCGGACAGGGTGGGACGGCGGCGCCGGCGCCGGAGCTCGTCGAGGCTCGCGTTGGTGGCGATGCGATACGCCCAGGTTCCGAACGATGAACGCCCATCGAACCTGGGAAGACCGCGAACGATGGCGATGAGCGCCTCCTGGGCGGCGTCGGCGGCATCGGCGTCATTGCCGGTGATCCGCTTGCACACGGCGAAGACCCGGTCGTAGTGGGCGCGAAGGAGCTGGTCCATCGCACCTCGGTCGCCTCCGACGGCAGCATCGATCAGTGTCTGCTCGTTGGTGCGCGTCGCGGCCCGAGCGTCGCCGTCACCCTGGTCGTCGGGTATGGGCTCGTCTTGTGTGTGCACGGCTCTGATCCGTCCGTCACGCCGACGCGGTGAACTGAACTTCGGCGATCGCGCCGCCGTGAGGCAAGCCCGGGGTGCACGCACGACTCGGGCCGACCTCGGTGAACAGCACGGCGATGTGTTTGGCCGGTCCCATGAGCGGGACCTCGAAGTGCGCTGGTGCATCGTCACTCTGCGATGCGACCGACTCACCCCATGCGGTGAGGCTCGCGGGCATCTCGTTCGACAGGGTGGTGTACACCAGGATCGACCATGACTCGGAGGCGACGTCGACATCGAGTCGGCCCGCCGTCGGTGTCGGCAAGGTGATCGCGATACCGACCGGTCCGGCGCCCAACCGGCTGGTCTCGTAGCACGTGGTGCTCCATGATGTGGCGAGCTCGCCGTCGATCGAGAGGCCGACCAGATCGTCGTTCTCCTGGGGGTCGACTGGATCGAGGTCGTACGTCCGCACACTGAGGTCGGCTGCGCCGGCTGAGTCCGATGACGTCGACGCGGGCAGCGGCGCACTGCCGGCGTCACCGCCATCCGCGCTGTCCGCGACATCGGCGACATCCGCGGTGACGACCGTGCCGTCCGGTGCCGGGGCCCCGCTGGCCGGGTCGATGGTGGCCGGGTCGATGGTGGCCGGAGTGGGAATCGGGAACTCGCCGCCGTCGCTGTCGGCGCCGATCGTGTTCCACAGGATCGCACTGACGATCGTCGCCACCAGGAGCAGACCACCGACCACGATCAGTGACGGGCCCCGGCGGTGTTCGAACTTGCGGTTCGGTCGACGCGAGATCGGTGCCGACCCGGTGGGGGTGCGGTCGCGATCAGCACGAACCGGCGGCCCTGCCGGGCGTCCTCCGGTCGTGCGCGGCGCGCCGCTGCGCGCTGGCGTGACGGGCACCGGACCGGTCGGCCGTCGCTCGTCGCGACCGACCGGTGTGGCGCCGCTCGCCCCTCCGCGGCCGTCGGACGGCAGAAGTGGATCGCGGGTGGGCATCGGATGGGTGCCGGCCTGGTCGTACGGCTTGCGCAGGGTCGGGTCGATCGAGGGTGGTCGGGGGGCACTGGTGGATGCCGTGACGTCGGGCAGCGTCGCATCGTTGGCCCGAGCCGCAACCTCGTTCAATGCGATGCGCAGTGCCGCGCCTGAGGGATAGCGCTGATCAGGTCGGCGTGCGAGCAGGCGATGGATCAGTTCAGGCAGGCCGGCCGGCAGCGTCGGTCGTAGCCGGGTGATGTCGGTGGGGTCGCGCTGGAGTCGCGCAAGCGCGGTGTCTGCGTCGTTCTGACCGAGAAACGGCACTCGGCCGGCCAAGCACTCGTAGAGCACGAGGCCCAGCGAGTACAGGTCGGCACGACCGTCGAGGCGCTTCCCTCGAACCTGTTCGGGTGAGAGGTACTTGGCCG
>JAYSLK010000890.1:0-5865 GCA_043725585.1 Actinomycetota bacterium | reverse complement strand
GCTGAGGGTTTCGAGTCGGGCGACGTAACCGACCAGGTCGTCGTCGTCGTGGACGAGCGCATTGACGCGCTGTTCGTACTCGAAGGCTTCCTGGGCCAGTCGACCGACCGGCGTTGGTGAGCCGAGGATGCCGCAGGCGCGGGTGACGAGCGCCAGCGAGGCCTTCGGCGACGGGATCTGAGACGCATATGCCGGCACCGCCGCCCACAGCGATGCCGAGTCGAGCCCCGCCGTCGAACAAGCGTCGTGCAACACCCCGACGATGCCCGTCGGTCCCTCGTAGTGGCTGCGCTGCAGGTCGAAGCGAGAGATGAGATGGCCATCGGTGGCCGTGCCGATCAGCTGCACGGGCCTCGTGTGCGGCACGTCAGCGAGCAGAGCACCCAACGTGATCACCAGACCGCTCTGGAACCGCTGCGCAAGGTTGATCACCTGCTGGGAGAAGAGTCGCCACCGCAACGCGGGTTCGGGACCGAGGACGAGGATGACGTCGCCGCCGGGGGTAGACGCGCTCCACGCTCCGACCGTGGGCCACACGATCGATCGGGTCACCCCGTCGGCCAGGCGGACGTGGGGTCGCACCGTTGCGAAATCCGTGAACTCCTCCGGGTCGATCTCGGCGAGTGGCGTCGCGCCCCACGCCTCGATGAGGTGGCGCATCGCGTTCGATGCCGCATCGGCTCCGTCGTTCCAGCCGGTGAACGCGGCGATCACGGTTGGCCGGTGCAAGGCGGGCTGACCCAGCCATCGCAGGTGGTCCATGAGCGCCACGTTATCCACCCGTCGGTGAGTCGACGGTCCTCGTCGATGGAGGAAGAGCGGGAGATGTCGCGGTCAGCTCAGCCTCCGAGCTGGGGCACCACGGTGTAGGCCTCGCCGCCACCGGCGGCGATGACGTCGTCGAGCCAGTTGCCCACGTACACGTCGTTGGGGCCCTGCATGAGATCGTTCTCGGTCGCGCCCTCCGGGGTGGTCACGAGGGTCCAGGCCTGGCGCTTGTAGGTCCAGTTCGCCGGATGCAGACGGTGCGCTTCACGCCACCACGGCACCGCTGCGTCGGGGCCGACGGTGCGGCGGAGGTGCTCGCCCAGCTCGAAGCACGCTGCTGCCCGGGCTTCGTTGTCGCCTCGGGGCTGCGACCGGGCGATCACTTCGTCCGTGGTGAGCACGTACGGCGATGACGCACCGCGCTGCGCCCAATCGACGACGGCTGCCCGGTACGCCTCGGCGTCGTCGGGGATCTTTTTCACCTCCCGGAACATCCGGTCCATTCGCTCGGGCAATCCGTCGGGGATCTCCATGTCGCGCAGCGGGCTGCGCTCGATCGAGGCACCCTCGGCCGGGCGAACGATGGTGCCGGTCTCGTCGATCCAGATCGCCATCGGGATGTTCACGAATCCGAAAAGGTCATCGGTGACGTGAAACGTGTCGATCAGGCTGGGGTGCGTGGGCGAGGCAACATCGATCCATTGGTACGTGTGTTCGGGTACGACGTCGAGCGCCACCGTGACGACGGTGACGCCGAGCGCCTCCAGTTCCGCATGCAGTGCCTGCCACCCGGGCAAGCTGGCTCGGCAGCCTCAATAACTGGACCAGGCGACCAGCAAGACCTTCCGGCCGTGCAGGCTGCTGAGGCGGAACGGGCTGCCGTCGCGTGCGATGAGCTCGGGGTCGGCGGCGACGGCCGTGCTGAGCGCGCGGCCGGTGGCGGTGGCCGGGCCGACGGCCCACACATCGTGTTCGGCATCGTGCACCAGGGGCATGCCCAGGCGGGCTGCCGCGACCTCGACGTCGATGGTGCCGTCGTCGCGCAGCGAACCCGGCGCGGGCACGCACACCTCTCCGCGACACAGACCCTGTGGCTTCGCAGCCCAGCCGGTCCGATCGGCGAACGCGGCAGGATCGATTCGGTCGAGCGTCGTGAGGATCATGCCTGGAACGTAGCCGCATTCATGGACGCGCCGCGGTGGCGGACGACGCCAGATCGTGCGGGCCGGACGACAGGTAGCCCTTGCCGTCGCGCACCGCAGCACCCCACGGGGTCATGATCGAGAACAGCTCGTCGATGTCGTCGCCGAGCGCGTCGATCGCCGGGAGCAGCTGTGCATCGGTGTGCACTTCGATCGCTTCGCGCGCGGCGCGACCGGCTTCGGTGAACCCGGTGTCGTCGAGGAGGCCCCGCGCCTGGAGACGAGCATGGGCGGCATCGAACTGGGTGTCGGTCCACGCGCGGGTGCGGCTGTAGCTGCGCATCGGCAGGCCCCAGTACAACTCGCTCATCAGCCCGATCTCGGTGGCGTCGAAACTCGCGGCGATCCACGCGGCAGTGTGCGAGTCGCCTCGGTACTCGCGGAGCATGTCACCGCGCCGCCACATCGCACCGAGGTCGGTGTTGGGCATCGCCTGTGACAGCAGGCCTGCGAACAGCGGTCGACCCTCGGGTCGCAACACGCCGACGGCGCGCGCCAGCAGGTTGTTCGCACGATCGAGACCCGCGGGCCGATCTCCGAGGATGCGGCGGAGCTGGGCGATGGCGCCGTCGTCGCGGGCAGCACAGATGGTGGCGGCGTCTGTTCGTGTCCAGCCGAGTGAGACACACGGCACCACCACCTCGGGGTTGAAGACGGCGAACGCTGCTGCGACCAGCTCGCCCGGCACCTGTCCCATCACCGAGCCGCGGCTGGTGAAGTAGGCGGGCCCGTCGGGAAGTGCCACGCCGCCGGCGACTCCGCTGCTCGGGTCGAAGCCGAGAGCGACGTAGTTCGCGTGGCACTCGGGAGAGAAGTACACCTGGCCGATCACGGGCTCGAGCACCGAGCCCAGACGTCGAGCGAGCGCGGAGATGGTGGGTGCGTCCATGTGGGCACGCTAGGCCGGGTGGTCAGGCGAATCGGAAGTCCAGCGACGTGGCGGAGCCCCCCAGTAGCGTGCAGATCGTGAGCGTCGTCATCGAGATCGCAACCGTTGCCACCGAAGAGCTGCGCGAGGGCATCGCCCGCATCCTGCCGCAGCTGTCGTCGTCTGCGCCGCCCGGTCTCGAGGCGTTGGCGGCGATCACGGCCGATCCCGATTCGTCGCTGTTCGTCGCTCGACTCGACGGGACGATCGTCGGCAGCCTCACCCTCGTGCTCTACCGCATCCCCACCGGCGTGAAGGCCTGGATCGAGGATGTGGTGGTGGACGAGGCGGCTCGTGGACATGGCATCGGCGAGCTGTTGAATCGAGCTGCGCTCGACGACGCGAAGGCTCGTGGTGTGAAAGGCGTCAGCCTGACCAGCCGTCCCTCACGTGAGGCAGCGAACCGCCTGTACCAACGCATCGGCTTCACCGCTCGCGAGACGAACGTCTACCGGTACGACTTCTGACGCGGCCCCGCACCCGCTGACCGGATCAATGGTACGGCCGAGCAACCCGCTGACGGTCACGTGCTGGCGGCGCGGCGGAGGTCCTCGGCAGCTTGTCGAACCTGCCAGTCGCGGTCGGCCAGCGCCCGATCGAGGGCAGCCTCCACCTCGCTGCCATCGAACGGTGCCAGGGCCAGCACTGCTCGACGCCGCACGGCGGGCGCGTCGGCACAGCCGGCCAGGATCGCCGGCAGCCCGCGCTCATCGCCGATCGCGCCGAGGGAGGCGATGCACGCCTCGCGCACGAGCGCGATGTCGGACGTGGTGGCGAGGTCGATCAATCGACCGAGGGTTTCGTCGGTCACGGCTTCGTGTTCGCCGCACGCCCACGCCGCCATCTCCACCACCGTGGGCTCGGGATCTGCGAGGGAGGCCAGCAGGTCGGTACCTGGTCGCAACGCCGCGAGCTCGACCGCGCGTCGCCGGACGCTGGCGACCTCGTCCGCGAGTGCTGCTCGCAGCTCGTCCGTGGAGAGATCGTCGAGTCGATGCAACGCGCCGAGGGCGAGCTCCCTGGCGGCAGGGTCGGCATCGGCGAGTGCTGCGCGTGCCAACACGGCATTCCCCACGTGCCCGGCCGCGGCCAGCTGTCGCCATCGCGCGTTCATCGCCGGAGCATGCCTGGGGTTGGGGTGGGCGGCTGGGTGGGGTTTGGGTTGTGAGGAACGTTCATCGCCGGAGCATGCCTGGGGTTGGGTTGTGAGGAACGTTCATCGCCGGAGCATGTCGGTGAGGCGGATGACCGTGAAGGCGATGCCGAACGACACCACGGTTGCGATGACCGCGCCGATCGTGATGGCGAGCGCGCTGCCGGCGACCAGCGCCCACACCTTGCGCCACAGAGGCGCTGGTTGATGGAGCGTGGCGTTCGCCTCGGCCAGCTCGATGGCCGGACGCTCGCGTGACCAGCGTCGCTCGCGTGCGGGAAGGGCGCTCGCTCTGGCAGGCTTGCGCCACCCGGCGGCGATCAGCGCAACGATCGCCAAACCGGCAATCCAGGCCGAGGCAGTGGTGAGCTCAGACAACGACACGCAACACGAGATGGTATCTGGCCAGACGCGCGCCGTCCGGCGGCCCGACCGGTCTGATCGTGTGTGGGCGATTCCGCTCGCAGCGGTCGCCCTCGGTGTGGTCGGTGCGATCCTCGTGGTGAGCGTGCTGCCGGCCAGCCTCGCCGCGGAGAACGCCGCCGGCCAGGAGGCGGAGTTCGCGCTGGTGCCGGCTGACGCCGAGCCCGTCGCGGCGCGACTGGCGTTCGACGCGGTGGAGCGCTATCCGGCCAAGGGTGAGTTCCTGTTCGTCACCGTCCGCGAGCCGGAGATCACGCTGCTCGATTGGTTCGTCGGCGATTCCGAGCCCGAGGTCGGGTTCCTCAGCCGCGACGACAAGTTCGGCACCCAGACCCCCGACCAGCAGCGCCAGTTCAGCGTCGAGATGATGCGAACCGCGAAGGAGACCGCTGAGTACGTGGCGCTCAGCCGTCTCGGCTACCCCGCCGAGATCATCCCAGGCGACGTGATCGTTGCCGATCTCGTCTGTTTGGAAGCAGACGAGGCCGGCACCACCTGCGTCGACTATGCGCCGTCCGACGATCTGCTCGACCCGGGCGACAAGTTGCTCGTCGTCGATGGCGACACGCTCGAGACCCTCGAAGATCTCGGGCCGATCCTCGAACGACACAAACCGGGCGACACGATCAAGATCGAGTTCGAGCGGCCGGGTGACGGCACCAAGCGCGGGGATGTCGAGTTGATCGCCTCGAACGATGGCACCGACCGCACGATCATCGGCTTCCAGCCGTTCGACACCGCATCGGCCGACCTGCCGTTCGAGGTCGACATCGACAGCGGCGCGATCGGTGGTCCGTCCGCCGGGCTGGCGTTCACGCTCACGCTCATCGACGAGCTCACTCCCGGCGAGCTCACCGGTGGAACGAAGGTGGCTGTCACCGGAACCATTCGTATCAACGGAACCGTGGGGGCCATCGGCGGCTTGGCACAGAAGGTGTCGGCCGTGCGACAGCAGGGCGCCAAGGTGTTCATCGTGCCCAGCGAGCAAGGCGAGGCCGACCTCGCACGAGCCCGGGAGGTGGCCGGCGACGAGGTCACGATCGTGCCCGTCGACGATCTCCAGCAGGCGCTCGCCGCGCTGGCCGACCTCGGCGGCAACGGGCTCGAGCTGGGTACACCTGGCGCGGATTTCGAACCCCCCAGCTGATCGGTCGCCGAGAGCACGAGATCCATACGGGGCTTGAGTCGGGCGGCCGGCCCGGCAGCACATGCCCGCGATGGAAACACAGAGGCGATTGGCGCCGTGGACGGGAATGGGCATGCCACCACACAGGGGTGCTGGAGACCTACGCTGGAAGCCCGATGGCCATCTCCTTCACTCGACCAGACCCGTCGGCGCCGAGCTCGGTGGCGTCAGCGTCGTTCACGACGGCACGCAAGGGCTTCGAGAC
>JAYSLK010000889.1:0-6100 GCA_043725585.1 Actinomycetota bacterium | reverse complement strand
CTGGTCGGAACTGCCGCCGTTCGTCGAGAAGAAGATGATCTCGAGGTCACCGTCGACGGTTCCGATCTCGGCTTGCTCGTCGGTCCCCGTGGGTCCACGTTGCAGGCGCTCCAGGAGCTCACGCGGGTTGCTGCCCAGCGTCGTCTCGGCGATCACGACACACGCCTTCGTGTCGATGTCGGTGGGTACCGCGAGCGGCGCAAAGAAGCGCTCACCCGGTTCGCCCATCAGGTGGCCGAGCAGGTGGCGGCCGACGGTTCCCCCAAGCGTCTCGAGCCGATGTCGTCGTCTGATCGCAAGGTGATCCATGATGTGTTGTCGGACGTCGAGGGAGTCGTCACGCGGTCCGAGGGCGAGGACCCACGCCGGTGCGTGGTCATCGCCCCGGCGAATGACTGACCCGGATCGAAGGCGCCGCGCCGCAACGGCGGTGGACGGGGTGCGGCCTCACCTGAGACATCGTCGTCTCCCTCCGCGCCTCGACCGCGCCGGCGAAGGAGCGAGCCCGAGATCCAGCCTCAGCCCGAGACTGCGCCTCTGCCCGGAAGGCCGACCGGCGCCGTGAGCGGGCCGGACGATCCTGATCTGCACGATTCGAACGGGCCGACTGCCGGTCCGCTCGACCGCGAGCGACTCCACCGAGTGCTCTCTGAGATCCAGCGACGTGGTGGCATCGGTCGTGTGGTGATCGACGACGCGATCGCTCACGCAGAACTCTTCGTCACGGCGTTGCCCGACGAGGTGAACGGCGGCCGGCTGATCGATCTCGGTTCGGGCGGTGGGTTGCCAGGATTGGTGATCGCGGCGAGCAGACCCGACCTCGAGGTCACCTTGGTCGAACGCCGGGACAAGCGCGCCGATCTGCTGCGTTTCGGGGTACGCGGTCTCGATGCCATAGCGAGGGTGCGAGTGGTCTCTGGTGATGTCCATGGGATCGCTCGGCGCGAAGCGGGCGAGTTCGACGTCGTCACCGCGCGCTCGTTCGGTCCGGTGTCCGAGGTGCTGCGGATTGCTGCGACGTTGTTGCGTTCGGGTGGCTGTCTGATCGTGAGCGAACCGCCGCCGGGATCGGACCGCCTCTCGGACGCTGTCGTGTCGGCGATGATGGTCGACGACGGACGTGTCGATGGTCGCGCCGGCGCTGTGCATCGCTGGCACCGATCTTCGACTCCCACCTGACGCGTCAGTCCAGGACACTGGAGACGTGGTCGCGCGAAGCGCGACCCCTGACCATCTACGTGTTTCCCAGGCATGGCGGCGAACAACTGCTACCCGTGGGCGGTCGAGTCGCGATCCGAGCGGACCGCACGTCGGGATTCATCCGACGTGCATGCTCCCCGCATCTTCGAGGTAGAACCCGTTCGATCGAGAACGTGCGTGGTCGATGTCTCTCACTCATTCTCATGGTCCAGAGGGGGGTCGACGCAATCGGTTCACTTCGTTGGTCGTCCAGGACCAGCACCATTGTGTCGTCCCGCTGTATCACGGGTTCCACGTGGAACATCTTGGTCGCACCGTGTGTCGCCAACGCAATGTTCTCGACCGTCGGTACTGGCGGATGATGTGGCGACGTGATTGGGAATCAGTCGACCGTGGACGTGTGATCGCCGCCGAGTGAGGCAGATGTTCCACGTGGAGCATCGTGGTCGCAGCGCATGTCGCCGGCACGAGGTCTCGAATGTCGTGGCTTGTGGATGAGTGATCGGGGGTTGGGGCAGCCGGAACCGTATGCGGGGGCTGACGTAGGAGTCGCACGTTCCACGTGGAACGTGTGATATCGGCGAGTACCGGATCGTCCCGGTGGGGGAGAACATCGACTGCCGTTGCGCCGGACTCGAATGAGCGAGACGGCGTGCTGGTCCAGGATCGTGCCGATTCGGTGTGCACTGATGGATGGATCGGCGGGCGGGTGGAGCGTGATGTGGTGGGCCTGGGTGCCCGGCTGGGGCGTCGGGCCGTCTGCGGCAGTGTTCCACGTGGAACATGGCGGGTGACGAGAGATGCCGCGTCATCGTTTGCGTGACAGACCAGACCCGGCTCCCCCGGCGTCCCCGACACACCCGGTGCCTGTGTCTGATGCATGAGTGCCCGACCGAGGTACCGCATCTCTCCGACGAATGTTGCTATCCTGCACCCGCAACATCATGCGCTGTCGGAGGTTGATCGATTGGACCCCAGATCGAGCGCCGATCGAATGTTGACGTCCGCCGAACCAGGAGCCGAGGCCTTCATGTCACCGAGCGCGTCTAGCGATGACGTCTCCCCGAAATCCCCGGAATCCCCAAAATCCCCGAAGCCTCCGACCCGGGGTCGCCCGTTGCCTCGGGTGATTGCGGTCGCCAATCAGAAGGGCGGTGTCGGAAAGACCACGACCACCGTCAACCTCGGGGCGTGTATTGCCGAACAAGGGTTTCGCACGCTGGTCATCGATCTCGACCCGCAGGGAAATGCGTCGACGGGACTCGGCATCGAGAACCGCGGGCTCGAGACCTCGATGTACCACGTGATCATGCACGAGGTGCCGTTGGAGGATTGCGTCGAGCCATCGGCTGTGAAGAACCTCTTCGTCGCTCCCGCGAGCCTCGACCTTGCGGGAGCCGAAATCGAACTGGTACCGGCGTTCAGTCGCGAGAATCGGCTCCGGCGAGCGATCGAAGCCGTGCTCGATGACTACGACTACGTGCTGATCGATTGTCCGCCCTCGCTGGGGCTCCTCACCGTGAATGGGTTGAACGCGGCAAGTGAGGTGCTGGTACCGATCCAGTGCGAGTACTACGCACTCGAGGGTCTCGGACAACTGCTCCGAAACGTCGACCTGGTGAAGCGTAATCTCAACCCTCGACTCGAGGTCAGCACGATCGTGTGCGTGATGTACGACGCTCGCACGAAGTTGGCCGATCAAGTGGTGCGCGAAGTTCGCGAGCACTTCGGCGACAAGGTGTGCCGAACGGTCGTGCCGCGGACCGTACGGTTGTCCGAGGCCCCATCGTTCGGGCAGCCGATCATCACCTTCGACCCCACGTCACGTGGAGCTGTCGCATATCGCGAGGTTGCAAAGGAGGTCATTCGTGGCTCGTCCAAGCGGATTAGGTAAAGGCCTCAGCGCACTCATCCCCACCGCCCCCAGTGTCCAGGTCGGGTCGGGGGACGGTACCGGGGACAACAGCGACGGTGTCACGCGCTTGGAAGAGTTGCCGATCGATTCGATCGTTCCGAACCCCAACCAACCGCGGGTTCATTTCGACGAGGAGTCGCTCCGCGATCTGGCATCATCGATCGGTGAGCTCGGCGTGTTGCAGCCCATCTTGGTGCGCCCGTCGCGGAACGGCGAGGGGTACGAGTTGCTCGCAGGAGAACGACGGTGGCGAGCCGCCCGTCGCGCTGGCCTGGCGGCCATTCCTGCGGTGATTCGGGTGACCGACGATCAGGGGTCGGTGGAACGTGCTCTCGTCGAGAATCTTCATCGACAGGATCTCACCCCTCTGGAGGAGGCCGCTGCCTACCAGCAACTGATCGATGAGTTCCAGTTCACGCACGAGCACCTGGCGACACGCGTCGGCAAGAGTCGGTCGGCGATCACCAACACCCTGCGCCTGTTGTCCCTGCCCGCCTCGATTCAGCACCTCCTCGGCGACGGTCGTCTGTCAGCCGGGCATGCCAAGGCGCTCCTGGGTACACCCGACCGAGCCTTCCAGGAACAGCTCGCACGCCGAGCCGTCACCGAGGGTTGGCCGGTCCGCGCTGTCGAAGAGGCAGTCCGCGATCGGAGCAGCGGGCTCGGGGGTGCGACGCCCGAGCTTGGCGACGACGCGGCCGGCGGTGCCCCGTCATCCACAGGCACTCATCGTGGCACGGTCGGTCGGCGACTGCGTCCACCAGGGCTGTTGGAGCTCGAAGAGCTGCTCGCCGACTGTTTGTCCACCAGGGTGGCCGTCAGCATGGGGACAAAGCGCGGCAAGCTCGTCATCGAGTTCGCAGACCTTGAGGATCTCGAGCGCCTGTATCACCTGATGAGCAGCGGTGCGACCACGAAAACGAACGCTGAGGGTGGTCAGTGACTACATGAAGTGAGGTCTCACGCGCGAGTTCGACGTGAGCGTTACGCACATCCGGGGGACAAAGCTGTGGATAAACATCGACAGCGCAACAAACTGTGAACCTCAAGTGAAGCGTGTACATTCCGTCATCCAATGACGGACCGAGCGAACCACGCGTTCGCTCATGCGGGGAGCCGCGTCGACCGCGATCCGCACCGGAGCGAGCGTGACAAGGACCGCTGGCATCTTCGTTTCGCGCAGCACCGGCAGGCGCATCCCACACGCTGGTGCTACCACGAGGCCCAATCCCGCAAGTTCGTCCGAGAGGCAACTCGCGAGGCTTCTGCCGCCGACCGACTCGAAGGTTGGCACCTTGTAGAAGTGAACGGTGGTGTCGCTGGCAAGGCTGGCCTCGAAGCCGAGGTAGATATGAGCGCCGAACTGGTTGGCGGTTCTGGCTTGGACGACGGCATCTGGTTCGTCGAGAGACATCACGTGGGCACCCGCGAGTCGAAGCTCACGACTGACCGCCCGGGTGATGCTGCTGAGGCCGCCGAACTGGCCGACCACGATGCGCAACGAACCGAGCGAGGTGGGCGCCTGCCGCAGTCGCTCGCGTTCGCGCACCGCTGCGATGCCGGGGCCGTCACCTGTCTGTCCGATCACACGACGCAGGACCCGGACCGTTTCGGCGCCGCACACCCCGTCATTGGAGAGACCACAGTTCGATTGGAAGTCGTCGAGGGCCTTGGCGGTCAAGGGACCGAAGATCCCGTCGACCCGTCCGCAATCGAACCCCAGACGCGCCAATGAAGCCTGGAGATCGCAGACGTCATCGCCGCGCAGGTTCGGAGAGGTGAGGAGCAGCAACCGGTCGCCGAGGGTCCAGTTCGCCTCGACGAGGGCCTTCCAGCACTCCTCGTCGCACACGCCGGTGACGCGGAGACCACGCTGGAGTTGGAACGAGCGCACGGCATCCTCGGTCGCGTCACAGAATGTGCCGATGCGTGCAGATGCGCCCGCAGGGAAGCCTGCGGCTGCCAGCCGGCGTTGCAGATCGCGGACTGCCTCGCCGCGCTGGCCCGACGTCAGCGGGAAGGAGGTAGGAATTCTTGGAGCTCCTGGAGCATGGCGCCCTTGCCCTTTGCTCCCACCAAGCGCTTTGCCACTTCGCCCTTGTCGAACACGAGCAACGTGGGGATGCTCATCACGTTGAACCGCATCGCGAGGTCGGGGTTCTCGTCGACGTTGAGCTTGGCGATGGTGAGGCTGCCGGCGTACTCGGCGGCGATCTCACCGAGGATCGGGGCGATCATCTTGCACGGACCGCACCACTCCGCCCAGAAGTCGACGAGGATCGGGGTGTCGCTCGAGGCGACGGTCTCGTCGAAGGTGGAGGTGGTGAGGGTGACGATGCCATCTGCCATGGCGAATCCTTTCGAAAGGTCCTGCGACGTACCGAGGTCAGGAACCTACGGTCAGCGTGGACACGGAATTGTAACAAGCGACAACCGCCGTCCGCTGTTCGGCATTCCGGGTGATGTCGGCCGGCCCGGCCATCCATCACCGGGGTGGGTCAGGCGTGTTGGGCCTCGAGCCAACGCTCGGCGTCGATGGCAGCCATGCACCCTGAGCCGGCGGCGGTGATCGCTTGGCGGTAGCTGTGATCCTGCACGTCGCCACATGCGAACACGCCGTCGATGTTGGTGTAGGAAGAACCAGCCTTGGTGATCAGATACCCGCTGTCTTCCATGTCGAGCACGCCTGTGAACAGGTCGGTGTTCGGCCGATGTCCGATGGCGACGAACAGACCCGTGACCGCGAGCGTGGACGTCTCGCCGGTCACCGTGTTGCGCAACTCGACACCTTCGAGCTTCTGGTCGCCGACGAGGTCGTCGACGGCGGTGTTCCACACCATCTCGATCTTCGGGTGGTTCAGCGCCCGCTCCTGCATGATCTTCGAAGCACGCAAGCTGTCACGGCGATGGATGAGGTACACCTTCGACGCGAACTTGGTGAGGAACGTTGCTTCCTCGACAGCCGAATCACCACCGCCGACCACG
>JAYSLK010000888.1:0-7627 GCA_043725585.1 Actinomycetota bacterium | reverse complement strand
CGCGTGCCGTTCTCGGGCATCCACCTCATCGGCTCTCCACCCGCGAGGATCCGCTCGAGGTCGAACACCGCAGGGGCATCGAAGAAGATCGCGTAGTTCTGGGTGACCACGAAGTCGTGCATCATCACCGGGGCGGGGATGTCGATCTCGGTGGTGTTCGTCAACTCGCCTGCAGCGTTCACCTCGGAGTAGCGAAGGTAGGGCGCCATAGGGCTGTAGCCGAAGAAGAGCATGTCGCCGGTGACGGGATCGACCTTGGGGTGCGCCGTGAAGGGACCCTGCAACAAGCCGTTGAAATCGTGTTCACCAAGGGTGTCGAGGTCTCGGTCGAATTCGGTCGGCGCGCATGACTCGACCATGGTGAAGTAGCGGCCCGCATGGCGAACGGTTGCGGTGTTGGCCGTGTTCTTCATCATCCCGGCTTCTTCCATTACGTCGGGTTCGGGGAACTGGAAGTTGCTCATGCCGCCGTAGCACGCGCGACCGCGAGCGCGTTCGGCCAGCAGGGCCTTCGACTCCACCCAGCGGTTCCGATACCTGGCCTTGCCGTCTTCCAGGTACACCGCGTGCAGCATGCCGTCGCCGTCGAACGGATGGTAAGCACCCATCGGGGCGAACTGCTGATTCGGCCCGGTGCGCACGAACATGCCCCGCAGCGCGGACGGGATCTCGCCGATCACCTCGAGGTCTCGGTCGTCGCGTTCGTCGGACACCGGCGCCATCAACCCTTGGAGGAATGGCGTCTGCCACGTGTCGATCTGGGTCATGGTCGTTTCCTCCATCGGTCGATCCGGCAGCGCCGCATCGTCGGGTTGATCGAATCCTATGGGTGCGACGGCTGGCGCGGCCGAGGCAGCGGTTGGCGCCGAGTCGACTGTGCGCAGCAGGACATTCCCGCCGGGAGCGGGAGTCCGCCGACTGCGTACTCGGATTGCGCCACAGGTGCTGCACAATGGCGACGTGAACGAACCTCGCTCCGAACCTCGCCCCGAACCCCGCTCCGAACCTCGCCCCGAACCTCGCTCCGAACCTCGCTATGGCGTCGTCTGGCCGCAGGCGCCGCTGGGTGTGCAACGCCGGCCGCGTGCCGGCCGGCTCGACGGCCTCCGTGGCAAACGGATCGCGTTCGTGTGGGAGTACATGTTCCGCGGCGACGAGCTGTTCCCGGCACTAGGGCAATACCTGCGCGACACCTACGACGTCGAGGTGATCGGCTACGAGGCGTTCGGCAACACCCATGGACCCGACGAGGTGGCGGTGCTGGCCGAACTGCCCCAGAAGCTGCGCGACTGGCGCGCCGACGCGGCGGTGAGCGGCGTCGGGTGTTGAGGTAGCTGTACGCCCGCCGTGATGCGGGCATCGGTCATCGCCGAGAAGGCCGGCGTGCCCACGGTGTCGATCGTGTGCGAAGGCTTCCAACGTCAGGCGCTCGCAACGGGTCGTGGACTGGGTCTCGACGACCTTCCGCTCGCGGTGCTCCGCGGCCACGTGGACACCCAGTCCCACGACGAGATGCTGGCCCTGTTCCTCGAGCACACCGTCGAGCAGATCGTTCGAGGCCTCACCGAGTCGAACCTCGACGCCGGCGATGACGGGTCTGCGGAGCCATCCGCGTTCGACATCGTGGCGAGCGGCTCGCTCGACGACGTGCAGCGGATCTTCAGCGACAGCGGCTGGACCGACGGGTCACCCGTCGTGCCGCCGACACTGGATCGTGTCCACGCGTTCCTCGATGGCACGGGCCACGACCCATTCCGTGTGATCGGTCATGCTCGCCCTTCGGGTCGCGACATGACCGTGTGGTCCGTGGCAGTGAACGCCGTGATGGCCGGGCTCCACCAGCAGCACCTCCCCGTCGTGCTGGCCATGGCCGAGGTGATGGCCGACCCGGCGTATGGCGTCGAGCACTCCGGCAACACCACGGGTGCCGACGCGCTCGTGGTGGTGAGTGGACCATCGATCGCCGAGCTCGGCTTCAACAGCGAGGGCGGCGCACTGCGCGAAGGAACACACGCCAACACCGCCGTCGCACGATGGCTGCGGTTGTACCTCCGCAACGTGTGCGGCTTCACCGCCGGCGAACACGACAAGGCAACGTTCGGCAACAGCGCACGAGTGGTGCTGGCCGAGCACGAAGCCACGCTGGCCGACATCGGCTGGCCGTCGCTCGCCGTCGACCTCGGCGCGCCGGCTGGTGTCGACACGGTGACCATGGCGCGGATGAACAACGGCCTGATCATCGGCAGCGTGTTCGGCAGCTCTCCCGGCGAGGTGTTGGCCTACCTCGCCAATGGCCTCGTGCGCGCCACGGGGTGGGAACTGACCCATGTGTTCGGGTTGGGGCACCGCTCGTACCGACCGCTGCTGGTTCTGTCTCCGATGATCGCCCGCATGTTCGCCCGCCATGGTTGGTCGAAGGCGGACGTGCAGCGCGGCCTGTTCGAACGCGCCCGCATTCCCGCAGCGACGTTCGAGTCGTTCATCGGCGCCTGGACCAATCTCACCGCAGGCCGGCGAACGTTGGTCGATCTGGTCGCGGCGGGCGTCGTGCCCGAGCTGTTCGCGACGAGCGACGATCCCGATCGTCTCGTGCCGATCGTGACCGACCCGAGCGAGCTGCTGATCGCCGTCGCCGGCGACCCGAACCGCGCCAACGCGTTCGTGCTCAGCAACGACGGTCGACACGGCGACTGGACGACCGCAACGATCGACCGATCGATCTCGCTCGACCTCGCTTGCCGGATCGACCGTCCCGACCTCTGCGGCTGACCGGCCGGACATGGTCGGACATGGTCGGACATGGTTGGCGGTGCAGCCACCGTGGGTCAGCGCTCGGGGATCGGCACAGCGTTGTGCAGCTGCTCGATCGAAGGTGAAGATGCCAGGCCCGCCGGCGAGAGATCGCGAGCACGACGCTGCGCTACGCTCGTCGTCAGTCCTGCGGCGGCAGGGCGTACGAGTGGGAGCGCAGATGCACGGCACGCCCAGCAACACGTTCAGAGACATGCCCAGACGCGGTCGAGGGGCGCTGCCTGCGGTGATGGCGGCCATCCTCGGCATCGGGGCGATGGTGATCGCGCCCGTTCGCACATCGCCCGTCGGGGCTGCCGTCGCCCCCGGCTACACCGCCGTCACCCCCGAACGCCTGATGGACACCCGGGAGAACCTGGGCGGACCCCTCGTGGGCGGCGCGACCCGCGCGCTGCAGGTCGCAGGGCGAGGCGGCGTCCCGGCCGTGGGAGCGATCGCCGTCGTCCTGAACGTGACGGTCACGCAACCAGCCGCTGCCGGTTTCGTCACCGTGTGGCCGTCCGGCGTCACCAGACCGCTGGCATCGAACCTGAACATGACCGCCGGCGCGACGGTTCCCAATCTGGTCACGGTCGGACTCGGCGCCGACGGGCAGGTCGACCTCTTCTCGTCGGCCGACGCGCACCTCGTGGTCGATGTCGTCGGGTGGTACTCGTCGGGTCTCGTGCCCGTCACGCCCGGTCGGTTGATGGACACCCGTGAGGGGCTGGGCGGACTCGTACTCGGTCCTGGCGAGACGCGGGAGTTGCAGGTCGGCGGTCGTGAGGGCGTGCCGGCTGCCGGCGCGATCGCCGTCGCGCTCAACGTCACCGTCGTCGATCCCACCGGAGCCGGATTCCTCACCGTCTGGCCGTCGGCGACCAGGCCCAAGGCATCGAACCTGAACTTCGTCAGCCGGCAGACGATCGCCAATTCGGTGCTCGTCGGCCTCGGACTCGACGGCAAGGTACGGATCTTCAACAGCTCGGGCACCACCGACGTGGTCGTCGATGTGGCTGGTTGGTTCGACAGCGGGTTCTCGTCTGCGGTGCCCGATCGATTGATGGACACCCGCGAGGGGCTCGGTGGGCCGGTGCTCGGTCCCGGCGAGACACGCGATCTCGAGGTGCTCGGTCACCATGGGGTGCCGGCTACGGGCGTGGCGGCGGTGGCGTTGAACGTCACCGCCACGGAACCCTCTGGCTCTCCGTTCATCACGGTGTGGCCTGCCGGCATCCCTCGGCCGAAGGCGTCGAACCTCAACGTCGTCGCCGGCCGCACCGTCCCCAACGCGGTCGTGGTGGGCGTCGGTGCCGACGGCAGGATCAGCCTGTTCAACAGCGCAGGCACCACGCATCTCGTGGTCGACGTCACCGGTTGGTATCCGACGCCCTCGGTCGGCGACGTCACGGCACCGGCGATCTCGTCGATCTCGGTGGGGAGCATCACATCCACGTCGGCCAGCATCGGCTGGACCACCGACGAGCCTGCGACCGGCCGCGTCGACTATGGCACGACGGTGGCCTACGGCTCGAGCACGGGGCTGGCCTCGGGGCTCACGATCTCGCACACGCGTACGGTCTCGGGGCTGCAGCCGGGCACCGCTTACCACTACCGGGTGCGCAGCGTCGACGCTGCAGGAAACGAGCGGGTCTCCGCAGACAAGACGTTCACCACGTCGTCCGGCGCGCTGAGCTTCGTACCGGCGGTTGCCTTCGCGAGTGGCATGCACTCCCACGGCGTCGCTGCGGTCGACGTCAGGGGCAACAGTGCTCTCGACGTGGTGGTCGCGAACGCAGGCGTCGACACGGTGACGGTGTTCCAGGGCGACGGCACGGGCACGTTCCCGTCGAGTCCCTCCGCGACCTACGCCGTCGGTGATCAGCCGAAGGCGGTGATGGCCGGCCAGCTCAACCCAGGCGGTGTGCTCGACCTCGTGACCGCGAATCAGGGCACCGGTGACATCTCGGTCCTGATGGGCAACGGCAGCGGTGGCTTCGCGGCCGCCGTGTCATACCCGGCCTGCCCCGGTGCGCACGAGCCGGCGCTCGCCGACCTCGACGGCGACAGCGACATCGACATCGCTGTCGCGTGCTGGGGCAGCCCGACCATCCGCGTACTGCGGAACAACGGCTCCGGCGTGTTCGCATCCGTGGCAGCGCCGCTGTCCGGAGTGCGACCTCACTCGATCGTGGCCTTCGATGCCGACGGTGACGGCGATCGCGATCTCGCGGTCGCGAACCTCGACGACGACACCGTCACGATCATGCGCAACGACGCAGGCATGGTTTTCGTGCCGCTGCCGCCGATCCCGGTCGGTGATGCGCCGCACTCGATCCGCAGCGCCGACCTCGACGACGACGGCGATGCCGATCTCGTGACGGCGAACCAAGCCGGCAACACGGTGTCCGTGCTCCGCCGCAACGTCGCACCGCTGTCGTTCTCACGCGCCGATGTCGCCACCGGCCCCACACCGAAGTCGGTCGCCATCGCCGACATCAACGGCGACGGCGACCTCGACGTCATCACGGCCAACATCAACGGCAACTACCCCGACGCGCCGCTGGTCGACAGCGGCACCAACGCCGTGTCGATCCTGCTGGGCAACGGCGATGGCACGCTGCGGTCGCCCATCCAGCTCACCAACCCGGGCACCCCGTTCGCGGTGGTCGCCGCCGACGTGAACGCCGACGGGCTGCTCGACCTCGTGACCGCGAACTGGCATGGCGGCACGATGACGGTGTTGCGCCGGCTGACCTGACATTGCGCGCGAGTCCGAACGCCTCACGCGCGATCTGCGTGTGCCATGTGTCCACGATGCTCTCGGGCCCGTCAAGAACCCCCCCGACCGCCGTTCCGGAATCGCTCCCGCTCGCTAACGTCGACGGTGCAGAGGAGGTCGTGACGTGCGGGCGAGGCGCGGCGGGCGGTTGATCACCATGGCGTCGGCGTCGGCGCTGATTGTCGCGAGCGTCGTCGCGATCGTCGTCGGCGTGGGAGCGCCGATCGGCGTGCCGACGGCATCTGCTGCCGTACCCGGTGGTTTCGGAGATGGAGTCGTCGCCTCCGGGCTCACGCTGCCCACCGGGATGGAGTTCATGCCCGACGGTCGCATCCTCGTGACCGAGAAGTCCGGTGTGGTGCGGGTCGTCCAGAACGGCGCCGTGCTGCCCACCCCGTTGATCGACCTGTCGTCCCGGGTGAGCAGCTACTGGGACCGCGGACTGCTCGGCATCGCCGTCGACCCCGAGTTCACCACTACCCGACCGTTCGTCTATCTGCTCTACCCCTACGACCCCACAGGCAGCGACGACTCCGGCATCAAGAGCCTGAGGCTCAGCCGGTTCACCGTCACCGGGAACACCGCGTCGATGGCCTCCGAGGTCGTGATCCTCGGTTCGCTCCCCAGCCCCGGCTGCACGGCCAACCTGGGCAGCCCCGATTGCGTGCCCAACGACTGGTACGGCCACGGTCCGGGCTCGCTCGTGTTCGCACCCGACCGCACCTTGTTCGTGTCGATGGGCGACGGCGCCTCGTGGGACGAGGTCGATCCACGGGCGCTGCGCGCCCTCGACATCGACCAGTATCCGGGCAAGATCCTGCGTATCGATCGCGACGGCAACGGGGTCGCCTCCAACCCGTTCTGGAACGGCAATGCCCGCTCGATCCGGTCTCGGGTGTTCGCCACCGGTCTGCGCAATCCGTTCCGGTTCGCGCTCCGACCCGGTACGTCCACCTTGCACGTCGGCGACGTCGGGTGGCTGACGCGCGAAGAGCTCAACATCGTGTCGGCCGGAGACAACCTCGGGTGGCCGTGCTACGAGGGCCCCAATCAACAGCCGGGCTACGCCAGCTTCAGCGTCTGTCAGACGCTCTACGCCCGTGGCATCGGAGCGGTGCGGCGCGCCGCGGTCGACTGGACCTCCGTCGGCGGGGCAGCCGCGATCGGTGGTCCATCGGCATCGTTGACCAACTTCCCCAGTCCATGGAATCGCGGCGTGTTCTTCGGTGACTACGCGAACGAATGGATCCGGTACCTGCCGCTCGACGCAGCAGGCAACGTCAGTGGCTCACCCGTCGACTTCGCCACTGCGCTCGATTCGCCTGTCGACCTGAGGATCGGTCCCGACGGTGGCCTGTACTACGTCTCGATCATGGCCGGTCAGATCAGACGGATCGCGGTCGGTGCCGATCCACCCACACCACCACCGTTCGGGGTGAGCTTCCTGTCGGACCTCACGCCCTTCGGCACCCCGGTCAACGGCTTCGGCTCGTACGAACGCGATCGTTCCAACGGATCGTCGCCTGCCGGAGATGGTGTCCCGATCAGCATCGGCGGTGTTCCCTTCGCCAAAGGTCTCGGAGTCCACGCGGCGAGCGAGGTGCGCTACGCGCTCGACAAGCCGTGTCGCTTGCAGGCCACGATCGGCGTCGACGACGAGGTCGGTAACACCGGCTCGGTGATCTTCGAGGTGTGGAACGGCGCCTCCACTCGGCTCTACACGTCGGGGATCCGCACCGGAAGCGATGCCGGTGTTGCGATCGATGTCGCCCTCACCGGTGTGTCACAAGCGCGACTGGTGGTCACCGATGCAGGCAACGGGAACGTCAACGACCATGGGAGCTGGGGAAGTGCGAGGTTCTTGTGCGGCACCCAGGGGGCGCCGGTACCGACCATCGCCAGGCCGACGGCCGACGACCGCTTGGATGTCGGCCAGGTGGTCTCGTTCACCGGATCGGCCACCGATCCCGAAGATGGCGCGATCCCCTCTGGTCGGCTCGCTTGGCAGGTCACGGTCCACCACTGTCCGTCCGAGAACTGCCACACCCACTTCCT
>JAYSLK010000887.1:0-5368 GCA_043725585.1 Actinomycetota bacterium | reverse complement strand
CACCGAAGGCGGCGAACACCACCACCGACGACGCGGTCCCGTCCGACGTGAGTGAGGCAGCGACCAGTGTCAAGAACAACGGCAGCGTGCAACCCAGCGACGCCAGCCCGTAGCCGGCGCCGAAGACAACGACCGCAGCACGTGATCTTCCATCGCGGTGCGCGGCGGGGGTGCGCGTCAGTCGTACGGTCGTGCCGGCCAATGCGGCCGCGCCGACGATCACCAGAAGCACCCCGACAGCAAGCCCGACCCATGGTATGAGCCGTGCCACGGCGTTGGCCCCGAGGGTGATCGGTAGGCCGATCAAGGTGAACACACCGAGGAACCCGGCTGTGACGAGCAGCCCGATCTGCAGACCCTGCGCGACACGTGAGGCGGCCGACGGGAGCCGGGTGTCGTCGGTGCCGACATACAACGACAGGAACGCCGGCAGTAGCGGGAACCCGCACGGGTTCAGCACCGACAACGCGCCGGTGATCGCGGCAAGCGACAATGAAACGCTACCCACCAGCGACAACCTCGCTGACGTGTTGTCGGGCCTCGGTGACCTCGCGGTGGATCGCCGGCAGGCAGCACACCCCGGACGGGTTGAGATGCTCACACGCGCAGAGCCCATCAGCGACCGCCGCCTTCACAGCGGCCTTGATGACACTCGACCCGTCATGTGTGGCGACATCGATGCGGACGTCCCCGGCGGTGTGCGCGAAACAGAAACAGACCGGCGTCGGCTTCGTCAGCGCCTTGGCGCCGACTTGGCAGATCACCTCGCGGTCGTCGATGACCTCGTCGCCGAGGAAGAACACGATCTCGCACGCCGGGTTCGGACAGTGCCGCCACCGACCGGCAACAGCGGTCGGTCGATGCCCCCGGACCGGCGCCGCGCCGACCACCAAACCCGGATCGCCACAAAGCGGACACAACATGCCGGCGCCGTCGACGCTTGCGCAGCAATCGCTCACTCGCCGACGTCCACTTTGCTCCGCAGGGTGTCTAGCATCGCTGAGCTCGGATCGATGACCGACGGGCCGTGATGGCGTCCTCTGCGGCGAAGCAACCAGACCGCGAGCGCCACAGCAGACACGACTATTGCGGCCCACACACCGAAACCCCAACCGGCAGCCGCCGCGAGTGCCCCACCGGCAAGCAGCGACGGAAGCGCACAACACAACAGGAGACCACCAACGCCGATGGTCGCGACGCCCGACGCCGACACCGATCGCGGACTCGTCTTGGCGCAGCAGTCCTCAGGTCGTTCCGGCTTCACCCTGTCACCGTAAACCTTCCATTGTGGGAGAAGGTCAAGGGGTAACCTGCAGTTCATGCGAATCGGAGAGCTCGCCACCCGGTCAGGTCACCCGGCGCGGACCATCCGCTTCTACGAGACACGCGGGCTGCTACCTGAACCAACCCGAACCGCAAACGGGTACCGCACCTACAACGAAGCCGACCGCGGCCGCCTCGAGTTCATCCGAAACGCCCAAACCGCCGGACTCACCCTCGTCGAAATCGCCAGCATCATCCACCTCCGCGACCAAGGCACCACCCCCTGCAGCCACGTCAACGAACTCCTCGACACCAAACTCGCCGACGTCGAACAACGCCTCGACCAACTCACCGCCCTCCGCGCCGAGCTACGTCAACTCGTCGACCGCGCACACACACTCGACCCCGCCGACTGCACCACCAACGACATCTGCCACATTCTGCGCCCAGCCGTTCCAACCGACCAATACGGGTAGATCTTCTTCCGCCATCCGCCGCAGGCCCGCCAGACGATGCCTTCAGAGACGACCATGTCAAGCCGGCTGCTGGTCTCGGCCCCGCCAGCAGACCCGCCGAGGTTGTCCCGCATCGCCTCGACCCCGAGCTGCGCGCAACAGTGGAAGCCCGCGCCCACCGTGGACGGCACCACCACCAGCGAGATCACCCGCAAGGCGCTGCGCAGGTTCCGTCACTTCTCCGTGAATCCATGACTCGCTCGTCGAGTTTGTGCCGCGGGTGACGCAATCGTGACTCTGTAGAGGTGCATGGCAACGCTGACGGGGGAATCGAACCGTGCGAGCACCGCTGCGCTCGACCGGCCGACCACGCAGCAGCCGCCGCCGAATCCCTGGTCGCAGCCGATTCAAAAAGCATTCACGACAACGTCGACGAGGGCAGGAAGAGGGCGGACGGGGCGGCAAAGGGCGTCAAATGCAGGCCATTTCAGGTCAATGGCGGACACTGGCGGACACCCGAAAACGTATCCTGGCAAGGGACGATAACCCTTGACCGGGTACGACGCGCGACCTCGCGGAGGGGTTCGATTCCCCCCAGCTACACAAGCATTTTTGGCACATATGCCCTGCTCAGGGCATATGTGCCTTCGTTGTCCGAGGAGTCGAGGGCGGAAAAAGGGCCGGCGGAGGACATCCGGCGTGCACGTGACAGTGCATGTGCCCGGCCTGCAGCGGCACGCACCTCACGGCGATGCACCCGTAACCGGACCGCCAACGCGCGCACACTCAACCGCTCATCGCGATGAGCGAGCCGAATCAAGCTGACGATCTCGCCACTGTGGTGGGGATCATGACAAACAACGCGCTCGCAGCCTGCCCGCGTTCTGGTGTGTTCACGCGGCGGGTTCCAGGCAGCGGATATGCCCGTCGCGGAGCCCGTAGTAGACGAGCGTGACGATCCGTCGAGCGATCGCGACCTTGGCGACGTGCCGGTTGTTGCGTCGCTCGGCGAGGCGTTATCGGCGTTCGTGCAGAATCGAGTCGCGCCGGAGCTTCTGGGCGGACTCGATGGCAGCCCAGCCCACCAGTTTGCTGCCCTGCTTGGTGATCGGCCCCCGCCACAACGTCGAGTCGGACTCGTAGTGGCGGGGCGTGAGCCCGCACCACGATGCCAGATGGCCGGCGGAGGTGAACCGGGTGACATCACCGATCTCGGCGGTGAAGATGGCGGCGGTGATCGGGGCCGTCGAGGACCTGCTCCCCGACGCCGAGCATGACACAAGAGTGCACGCGAACAACCGGGTCGAGTGCGATCACGGACGGTTGAAAGCGAGGCAGAGACCGATGCGCAGGCTTCAACGCAACCGCACCGCCAGCGTCGTGATCCGCGGTCACGCCCTCGTGCAGAACCTTCGACGCGGCCACTTCGAACTCGGCGTCGACGCGCTCACCGAACGCCTCCGTGTCGCTGCCGCGTTCGATGAGCGCGCTCGAGCCATCCGAGCCGACGGCCACGAGCGCGATCGTGCGCGCCACCCGATCCCTAACGCAACAACGCCCCCAACGTCACGTGTGAAGTGGCGCTATGGTTGCCGGGCGGACATCGGCGCAGAACCGAGCGAACCGCGCCCGAATCCTTACGAACCGAGGGAGTGTCGTCCCCCGTGCATCTCCATCTTGATCCGGTCGGCGGCATTGCTGGCGACATGTTCGTGGCCGCCGTTCTCGACGCCTTGCCGATGCTGTGGCCGCAAGTGCGCTCCGTGGTCGACGGACTGGCTCTCCCCGACGCGATCGCGGTCGCCTTGTCCCCGTGGAGCGATGGAGTGCTGACGGGCTCGCGATTCGTGGTGACCGAACCGGGGCCCGGGGGTGGCAACGGTGTCGCAGGCCAGGCGCGGAGCGAGCCGCCGGGCCACCGCCATGTCCGCGACATCATCGGGTGGATCGCAGGGGCGGTACCGGCCGAAGATGGCCGGGACCGGGCCATCGAGATATTCCGCATCCTTGCGAGCGCTGAGGCGAAGGTGCACGGGACGACGCCCGACGACGTGTCGTTCCATGAGATCGGAGGGTGGGATTCGATCGTCGACATCGTGGTGGCTGCGATGGTCATCCAGCGGTCAGGAGTCGCCAGTTGGTCCGTCGGTCCCGTGCCGACCGGTTCGGGCCGGGTAAGTTCCGCGCACGGCGAGCTACCCGTCCCGGCGCCGGCTGTGACACTGCTGTTGGAAGGGTTTCCGGTGTTCGACGACGGGCGACCGGGTGAGCGCGTCACGCCTACTGGCGCGGGAATCCTGCGTCACTTGAGCGCGACCCTCGGGGCGCCGGCACGGCCCATGATCCAGGGAAGGGTCGGAACGGGCTTCGGAACGAAGCGCTTCGAAGGTTTGAGCAACGTCTTGCGTGTCCGTGAGCTCATCGAACCCCGGACGACGGGCAGCGCCGGTACCGATGAGGTGGCGGTGCTGGAGTTCGAGATCGATGATCAGCGCGCCGAGGATCTTGCGGTGGGCCTCGATCACCTCCGGGCGACGACAGGAGTTCTTGACGTCCTTCAGTGTCCCGCCTTCGGAAAGAAGGGCCGCATCGTTGTCCACGTCCAGGTGCTGGCCGATCCCCACGAGGCATCGACGGTGATGGACCGCTGTTTCGCCGAGACGTCGACGCTTGGTGTGCGATGGAACTGCGTCACTCGACGCGTCCTGCACCGGGATTCGATCGACGTTGGCCCCGTACGGGTGAAGGTCGCGGCGCGCCCCGGTGGTGTCACCACAGCCAAAGCCGAGATCGACGACGTCGCCGATTTGGCTTCACACCCACAGCGCGAGACGTTGCGACGCACGAGCGAATGGGCCGCGCTCGACTATTACCGCGCCCATTTGGAGGGCCGCGGGAACCCGCGAGGCGCCGGCCCCGGTGGGAAGGACGAAGCCGGATGACGCCCGAGGGGTCGTCGGTCGTTCGAGCCCGTCTCGAGGCCATCCTCCGGGGGCTCGGCGAGGTCGCGGTTGCTGTGAGCGGCGGTGTCGACTCGCTTACTCTGGCCACGGTCGCGCACCGTCGTTTGGGCGAGCACGCGACCATGGTGCACGCGGTCTCGCCGGCCGTGCCCGCCCATGCCACCGATCGGGTCCGTTCGATCGGGGGCGAGCAGGGCTGGCGCCTGCACGTGCTTGATGCCCGCGAGTTCGACGATCCGCACTACGTAGCCAATCCTGTCGATCGCTGCTTCTACTGCAAAACCAATCTTTACGATGCCATTGCCCGCCACTCGGCGGGCCGGTCGGTCACGATCGTGTCAGGTACCAACGTCGACGACCTCTCGGACTACCGACCCGGACTGCGAGCCGCCGACGAGCACGGTGTCCACCACCCGTTCGTCGAGGCCGGCGCCGACAAGGTGGCGGTCCGGCGACTCGCTCGCGAGCTCGGACTCGGTTCGATTGCCGAGCTCCCGGCGTCACCGTGTCTTTCGAGCCGGGTCGAGACCGGCATCGCAATCCGCCCCCGGACCCTTGCCTACGTCGAGGCGGTCGAGGCGCTGGTCAGCGAAAGCTTCGGGTTTGCTACAGTTCGGTGCCGCATCCGCAGTGAGGGGGTCGTCATCGAACTTGACCGGGACGACCTCGCCGGCCTCGACACCGACG
>JAYSLK010000886.1:0-3273 GCA_043725585.1 Actinomycetota bacterium | reverse complement strand
GGGAAGTACTCCACCACCGTGAACGGCGATGGACTGGGCGGGATCTGTGGCAACGCGACAGGGCCGAGGTCTTTTTCGAGATGGCGCAGCAGCGCGTCCCGTATCCGTTCGCCGAAGAGCACGCGGCCGCTCACGATCAGCCGGCTCAGCGAGCCGTCGGCGGCCTGGCGGAGCAGGAGCCCGACGCTGACCACGTTGCCCAGGTCGTCGACCCGCACGGGCACGGCGTCGACGTACACGAGGGGCACGTTGGCGCGGATGTTCTGGAGGGTCTCGTTGTCGAGCCAGCCGGTCTTGATGTCGAGTTGATCGCTCACGTAGGTCCTGTGAAGTAGCCGTTCACATCGATGATGACATGTGTGGTCTGGTTCACGAAGGTATTCAATGCGCCGCCGGCAGACAAACGCACGATGCCGGCGTTTGCACGGGGATCGAGTGCCGGGTAGTTCAGGTTCGAGATCAATGGCTGACCGGTGCCCGCCGGAAACACGGTGAGGTACCCCGCGCCGGCGGCACTGTCCGAGGTGAGGTTCATCGACACCGCGCTCGCTCCGACGGGAATGGCGCCTCCGGCGATCTGGATGACGCGGTTGGTGATGGTGGGGTGGATGCCGGCGCCAGCACGGCTGTCGTAGGCGCGGCTGGGAGCGAGCGGGACGAACAGGCCCGCGCTTGCCGGCGGCGTGGCCGCTCCCGTGATCCAACCCATCAGGTCGACGACGAGGTGGGTGCTGGTGCTGGCAAGCACACTGATCGAACCGTCGGGTCCCACGGGAACGATGCTGAGCGTGCCAGACGCGATCCCGGCCACGAAGTTGCCGTTGGAGGTGGTGATGCCGGTGGCGCCGGTTGCCTGGGCTCGCAGGAAGCCACTGCCCACCGCCTGGTCGGCGACGACGTTCACCACCGCAGCCGAGGCTCCGGCGGGGATGCCCACCACCCGGACGCTCTCGCCCGCGGAGGGTCGGTGAGGCGTCCACTCGGGAGGCACCGGACCGGACGACTCTGGCCGCGTGTCGAGCATGCGCACCGGGTCGACCGCCACGAACCGCCCGGCGGTGACGGTGGGGGTGGCGACCGGGACGAAGCTGCCCAGCAGGTCGACCACCAGGTTTCCTCCGGCGAACAGGTAGAGCGTCACGGCGCCACCCGCGCCGACCGGCACGATCGCGAAGTTGGGTTGCACCTGGCCTGGCGCAGCGACGTTCAACGTGGACGACGCGCCGAGGTTTCCCTGCAAGGCCGGTACCACCTGCACGTAGCCCGGTACGGACGTATCGGTCGAGACGACGTTCAACGCGACCGCCGACGCGCCGCCAGCCGGGAGGGTGAGGTCGATCACCGTGAACGAAGGGTGCGGGCCGACCGGGGCGCCCGGCGTGGCCGATGCCGCCCGGGTGTCGAGCACGCGGACGGGGGTGGTCAGAGCCTCGTAGCGCGCCGGGCGGGCATCGATCGTCGGCGCAGGTGGCGGCGGCAGGTTCAACCGGCCCGACCCGAAGGTGTTGTCGGCGCCGGGGCTGCCGAGGTCGGTGACGAGGTGCTTCGTCAGCGCGGCGAGATGTGGACCACTGATGGCAAGGCCGCGGCCGAGGAGGAGGGCGGCGAAGCCGGCGCCGGATGGCGATGCGGCGCTGGTGCCGTTGAAGCATTGGACCGACGGCCCGTAGCGGGCAGGGCTGTAGATGCTGCTCTTGACGCAACTCGGTGCGGTGACGTCGGGTTTCGTGCGTCCATCGTTGGTGGGACCCTGCGACGAGTAGTTGCCGATGCTGCCACTCGCCGCCGGATCGACGGCTCCCACTGAGACGAGCGACGGGTTGCGCGAATCGACGACCGGCTTGGCCGCGCTGAACGCCGCTTGGCTGTACTCGAGGTCGCCGGCGAACAGCGCGACCTCCATGACGTCGGGGCTGGCGTCGCCACCCAGGGCCAGGCGCTTGATCTTCACCGTGACCGAGCCCGGGCAAGCGAACACGTCAGCCGCCTCGAGCGGTGGCGCACCCGCAGTCTGGCGATCGTTGACGAAGTCGACCAGGAGGCCGGCGCCGTTGTAGAACTCGATCTGGTAGTCGGTGACGGCGCTGGGTGCCTTGTTCCAGTCGGACCACCGGATGCCGTCGAAACCAACGCAGCCGCTTCGATCGCCGGCGATGAACAGAGTGGTGTCGACACCGGGTCCGGCGAGGAAGTCGATGTAGCCGGCCGCATCGACGCCCTCGGTGTAGCGACCGTACGAACCGGCAGCGTCGTTGCCGGCCGAGTTGAACCAGGTGATGCCCTTCGTGGCCGCGTAGTCGACCACGGCTGCGAGTGGGCCCGTACCGTCACCAGGCCCGTCGTAGGCGGCGCCGAGCGAGCGGGTGATGATCTGCACCCCATTGGCCGCGAACCAGTCGATCGCGGCGCGCAGGTCGCTGGCGGTGCCCACGGTGGCCAGCCACAGCTCGGCGTCGGGGGCCATGTCCTTCACCACTTCGGCGACAGCGACGCCGTGCTCGTCGCCCGAGGCGCCACCTGCCGAGCAGAATCCCGACCCCGAGCTGTCGAGGCAGAAGCGCCTTCCGCTGGTCGGGAACGCGCCGTGCTCGTTGACGT
This sequence comes from Actinomycetota bacterium, assembly GCA_043725585.1. Taxonomy (GTDB): domain Bacteria; phylum Actinomycetota; class Acidimicrobiia; order Acidimicrobiales; family Ilumatobacteraceae; genus VFMC01. The sequence continues at coordinate 675 of JAYSLK010000886.1, read as the reverse complement.
TCCACAGGGTGAGGTCGAAGAAGTCGACGATGCCCACGCGCACACCGCCGCCGCGAATGCCCGCGTTGTGCCATGGCTCCGCGTTCGTGATGGCGATGTTCTCCCCGGTGACCGCACCGAACTCGGTGCGCGGCGATGCCTCGGCCAACGCGTCGACCGGGCGGTTGGCGATCAGCGGCCGTCGGACGCTGTCTACGTCGTCTGTCGCGGCGAGGTCGTCGACCCGCGACGCCGCGATCGATACCTGCACCAGTTCGCCGGGAACCGATCCGGTGATCACGCCACCGAGTTCTTTCGCCGCGGCTCGTGCCCTGGCGATGTCGTCGGTGAGCACCTCGACCGCGATTCGCTCGCCGGGTGTCGCAGCGTCGAGTGCATCGAGCAGTGCCGGGTCGGTGACGGCGTCGTCGGGGGCCGCCGGGTCTGGCGCCGGGAGTGCTGCGCTGGCGCTCGCCGGCCAGGCGGCGAACATCGCACAGCACGCCACGAAGCCGACGCGCCGCCAGGGAGCGGTCGGCGTGCGTGAGCGAGTGCCCTGGAACGTCATCGTCAGCGCCACCTGCGCCGCAGCGCCGGTGGCGTCTTCGGAAGGGTTCGCGGGAGGGCCGGCGCGATCACGTCGGCACCGGCGAGCGACACGCGGATGCCGTCGGTGTCGATGTCGACCGGATCGCT
>JAYSLK010000885.1:0-6245 GCA_043725585.1 Actinomycetota bacterium | reverse complement strand
CAGCGCGAGCTAACTCGACCTCCAACGACAACGACATCCCGATCTCCGATCAGCCACAAGCAGACCCTCGACGAGGGACCCCGCCAGCCTCACTCGATTACCGGAATATCTACAGATCGGATCGTCAGCTGGCTTCGAGAAGTTGGTGAACTCGTTGGTGGGAAAGGCCGAGAAGTTCTGCGGCGTCTCGCCGGCTGAGCCCGAGATCGGTCAGCGCGCGCACCGCTTCGATGGTCTGCTCCTGCGCTTTCACCCCGGCCCGTTCGGCAGCGTTGCGGGCTCGAACCACGTCGTCGGCCACCGACGCGAGGGATGCGGGGAACTGGTCGCGTATCGACACCTCGGCGGGTGCGGCATCGAGCCAGAGCGCGAGTGCTTCGCGGATGCGGCTCTGGGCTTGGCGGAGGCTTCGCCCGTAGGTCTGGCATCCGGTGATGCCCTTGATGCGGACGTTCCATGCGTGGTCGTCGGCGTCGTAGTCGTAGATCGCCGTGTACGTCTTGGATGCGGTCATCGAAGCCATCCTTTCCCGAGGCAGGGTTCGAGGGCCCGTTCGATCGACCGGAGTGTGCCGGTCGGGACGTCCTGCCCTCGATGGACGGGGATCACGGTCTGGCAGCCACCAGGGCAGCGGACCATCACGTGAGAACCACGCTGGCGGAGCGGAGCACACCCTGCTCGCTCGATCAGTTTGAGCACATCTCTGCCCGTCATCCGTCTACCCTACTAGACGACATCCCAGACCGGACACCCGCTCCGAATGCCCGGTATGTGCGCTGTCTGCAAGGGCGGTGGGCGCACAGATCAGTGGATCTCGACGGGCAAAGCGGCGCCTGCAAAGGGCGCCCATGCACCACTTGGCTCTCACGGTAGCTCTCTCCCGGCCCCGGGCGGGATGGTGTGAACAGGCTGAGCTGCGGTGATGTGTTCGCGGGCGGAGGCCCGTCCACCTCCGCCATCAATGCCCTGGACGTTCATGGGGAAGCACTGACTTCCTTCTGACCAGGGAGTATGTTTGGTGCAGCGCATGGACGTTCAGGGACGTTCATGGGTCGTCAACCGCGCTCAGCGGAGACAACCGGACCCATTCTTCGACAAGACCCGCAACATCTGGGTAGCTCCGTGGCGCAAGGCCGACGGAAGGATGGGCAGGCCCACCGGTCGGACGCGCGCTGCGGCGGAGGCATCCCGCAACCGACACACCGCTGAAGCGCTCGAGGCAGGGAAGTTCGCACCGCTCGCGGGCGGCTTCCACGCTGATACCAGCCCTGAGCAACTTGTCTCGCTGGTGGCTGGATCACGTCGCCTGTCATCGTGTGCGCGTCACGACCTGGTCCAGTGCGAGAAGCAGCTGCATGTCGTCAAGGACCGACTCGGCGATGCCGCCGTGCGCAAGCTTCGCCCGGAGCACGTCGCGGGTGTGATCGCGGACATCGCACAGGCCGGCTCTGCGGCTCGTGCTCGGAACATTCGGATGCTGCTCGTGCAACTGTTGGACGAGGCCGTCAACCTTGGCCTCGCAGAGGACAACGTCGCCAGGAGGGTGCATTCGCCTCGCGTGCCGAAGGTCCAACGACGAACGTTGTCCCCAGCGGAGGTGGCGCGGCTCGTCAGCGTGTGCGACGAGCGCCACGTCGCTGCGGTCGCGTTGTGCTTCCTGCAAGGCTGGCGCGTCAGCGAAGCTCTCGGGCTTGCGTGGCAAGACCTCGATCTCGTCGCCGGAAACGTTCGTCTCCGGCGCGGCGCCACGTACGCCGACCGCATCGGCATGGTGCTCGGCCCACCGAAGACCAGCCGCACCGCGGGACGGCAACTACTCGCCCCGATGACGCTCACGCTGCTGACGGCTCATCGTGATCGCTGGCAACGAATGCGTGACGAGCAGGCTGCGCCATGGCCTGAAGTGTCGTATCAGGGCGAGTTGCGCGACCTCGTCTTCGTGAACCCCGCCGGACGGTCGATGCTGCGCCAGCACGTCGACAAAGCGATCCGCAAGGCGGCGGAGGCATCGTGCCATCGGCGTCAACGAACAACGTCCGCAGCGCCGTCGAGATGCCGAGCGCCGACGTCGGCGCGCCATCAGGGTCGTAGAGCAGTTCGTAGCGGACGCCTCGATCTCGCGCGAACCGTTCTTCGGACTCTGACGCGGGAAAGTAGTCGACGCCGACGAACCGGACTTGGGCGCCGAGATGGTCGCTCACACGAGCAAGGTCTGGGAGGTCCTTGGCGCATGGCTCGCACGTCGAGTACCAAAAGTTGAGCACGATCGGGCCGCCGATCAGCTCGCTCACGTGAACGGTCGTGCCGTCGAGAGTCTGCAGATCGCGATCCGGCAGCCGCTCTCCTCGAACGTCCCCGTTCGTGTTGGCCGGCGCCTGAACGTCGTCGTTCGCACTCAGCTCGACGTCGGTGTCAGTTGCGCGCTAATCGACACTGATCAGGTATCGACCGATGACCGAGATCACCGCAGCCAGGAAGATCGTGCCGACAAGAAGTCGCTTGTCGATTCGGGTTGCGAAACGCGTTCGACTCACGGTTTGTTCCAACTGATCCCGTCATCGACGCTGACCCATATCGTGACGGACTCACCGTCATGCACTCCCGCGTACAGCGTGCCGAACGTCGCTTCGACGAGGGTCGCCCCGACCGGGATCGTCATGGGCTCCCAGGTCCTGCCGCCGTCGCGGCTTCGTTCGGCGACGGTGCCGCCCGAGGCGAACAGCGTGCTGAGCCCGTCGGCACTGCTGACCCACGACGCCGGTTGCGTGCCGAGCGGTGTCCATGTCCGACCGCCGTCGTTGGATTCGCTGGCGCCGTTCTGCACATCCGCCGCGATGAGATGCCCGGCATCGGCTGGGTCGATCAGGATTCGTCCGAAGAACGACTGACCCGCTGCCGAAGATAGCGGCGCCCACGAGGTACCACCATTGGCAGAACCGACCACGCCAAGACCCGGCCCAGCCGCGTACAAGGTCTGACCGGCCGAACCGAACGCGTGAACGTCAGTGTCAGGAAGGCCCGAGTTACGACGTTCAAACGTCACGCCACCATCGACGGAGAGGTTCAGACCAGGATGACCTGACACCCACATTGCGCTCGACTCGACACCCCAGCCCATCGCATCCGCATCGTTCAACGCGGGCACAGCGGCCCATGTCCGGCCCGAATCGTCCGAACGAGACACATCTGTATGACCGCCTACAAAGATCCGCCCGGAGACGGTCGGATCAGCGACCAGTGAATGGAAGTCACCACCGGTCGCCCCGCCCGCGGATGCGGTCTCCGGCGGGGTGGTGCTGCCGCCACAAGCCGTAGCGCCAAGTGCAATGGCGAGCGCCGCGACGGCGAGCGGCGCGCCGATGCGCGATCGGCTCGACCTCATTCGCCGAAGCCCTTCGAATCGGAGGAAGCCACCCGCGAGATCTCGGAACGAAGCAGCGCCACCTCCGCACGCAACTCCTCCATCTCGCCAGCCGAGTTCGCCTCGGCACTCGCACCAGACCTGCCACGCAATCCACGCATGCAGAACCACATCATCAAACCGCAAGCTGCCAACGGCAGCACGGACAACAAAGTCGACATCACATTTCTCCTCGACGTAGACGAACCCGATGGCTCGTCGCGAACCTGAACCATCCGCCGCGGGTCGCGGCCGACGACGAAAAGCGCAGACAGCGCCCCGTTCAGGCCGTGCGAGGTGGTCGGAACAACAACGAACCATCCAGTTGCTCGACGAACAACGACACGCGCGTGCTGGCTCTGCCTGTGGTCAGCGACCGACGAAGCAGACCGAGACTGCTGAGCACCGCAACCACCGCAACGCACACCGTGAGGCATGTGTCCATCGGTACGCCCGAACGGCAATCGCTCGTGCATGCCGCGGCGGCCCCGCGGTCCATCCCGCCCATCCCTGACATCGCCTGGGCCGACGGCAACCCAAGAAACACCACCGCTGCGGCGACGACGATCACGACCCTGGACATGTGCTCCATATTGTACCGCGCAACTGGCAGCTCTGAGATTCCTGCCGCACCTCCAACCTGAGCGCTCCGGTTCTCATGTCGCGGGAACGTGGATCGACTTGAGGTGGTCGCGGCATGCCAATTCAGCCGAGTCCGAATTCTGCATCGAAGGCGTCGCGGCCGGCTTCGTACGCGGTGAGCGTGGCGCGGATTGCCGGTCTGGTCCGCTGTAGCCACTTGATGCGTTCGTCGATGACGCGTTCACCTTTCAAGGCGAGGTCGTGGATGCGGTTGTCTGATGGTTCAGAGTTCGGTGTCGATTGTGGCGGGAGTGAGCTGTACTCGGCGGAGCAGTTGGGCGTTGAGGGCGACCACGATGGTGGACATGCTCATCAGCACGGCACCGATGGCCGGGGACAATGTGACACCGGCCCAGGCGAACGCTCCGGCTGCGAGTGGGATGGCGACGATGTTGTACCCGGCGGCCCATGCAAGGTTCTGGATCATCTTGCGGTAGCTGGCAAGGGAGAGTCGGATCACGCTGGCGACGCTGCGCGGGTCGCTGGAGGCGAGCACGACACCTGCGGATTCGATCGCGACATCGGTGCCGGCGCCGATGGCGAGGCCCACGTCGGCACGGGCAAGCGCAGGAGCGTCGTTGACGCCGTCGCCGACCATGGCTACGGTCAGACCGCGCTGTTGGAGTTCCGAGACGGCTTGGTCCTTGTCTTCCGGGAGGACTTCAGCAAAGACGTTGTCGATGCCGAGGTCGCGTCCGACAGCTTCGGCGACCTGGCGGGCGTCGCCGGTGATCATCGCGACGTCGACACCCATCTGACGGAGGTCGGCGACGGCCTGGCGGGCCTCGGGGCGGATCTCGTCCTCGAGTGCCATGGCGCCAACGATCTCAGCGTCGTTGGCGAGGTACAGCACAGCTGCGCCGCGCTGCTCCCACCCGGTGACTGTGTCGCGGAGTGATTCGGGGATGGCGAGCTGGCGCTGGCGCAGCAGTGCTGGCCCCCCGACGGCATAAGTGGTGCCGTCGATGTCGGCGGTGACACCGCGCCCGGTGATCGAGCGAAACGTCGTTGCCTTGACCACGTCGTTGTCGCCGGCGGCGGTGACGATCGCACGCGCAAGGGGGTGCTCGCTTTCGGCTTCGACGGCTGCGGCGGTACGCAACACTCGGTCGGCATCGAACTGGTCTGCTCCGGCAACGCCGGTGACAACAGGGGCACCCATGGTGAGCGTGCCGGTCTTGTCGAACAGCACGATGTTGATCGAGCGCATCCGTTCGAGGGCGAGCCGATCCTTGACGAGGATCCCCGCCTTTGCGGACACTGCGGTAGAGATCGCGATCACGAGCGGGATCGCAAGGCCGAGCGCGTGCGGGCAGGCGATCACCAACACGGTCACTGTGCTGGTGATTGCGGTGTCGAGGTCACCAAGCGCCCACCACACAAAGAACGTGGCGATGGCGGCGGCGACAGCGACGTAGAACAGCATGGCAGCGAACCGGTCGGCGAGCGCCTGGGCTCGGCTCTGGCTGGCCTGAGCGTCGGCGACGAGCCGCTGGATCCCCGCGAGCGCAGTGTCGTCGCCGACGGCGTCGACCCGCACTCGGATCGAGCTATCGGTCGACACGGTGCCGGCGACGACGCGACCGCCGACTGACCGGTTCACGGGCTTGGACTCGCCGGTGATCATCGATTCGTCGATCTCGGCGCTGCCCTCGACGATCGATCCGTCGGCGGGTACCCGCGCGCCGGGGCGAACCAACACGACATCGCCGACGCGCAACTCAGACGCTGCGACTGGGCGGATGGTGCCGCCGTCGACGAGGTCGGCTTCGTCAGGTAACAGTGCTGCTAACGCGGCGAGCGCGTTTTGTGCCTGGCCGATTGCTTTCATCTCCTGCCAGTGGCCGAGCAGCATGATGGTCACCAATGCAGCGAGTTCCCACCAGAATTCGAGGTCGAGCCAGTTGAGACTTGTTGCGATCGAGGCGATGTAGGCAACGCTGATCGCCATTGTGATCAGCAGCATCATCCCGGGCTGACGGTCGCGAACTTCGGCGACACCACCGGCGAGGAACGGCCAGCCTCCCCAGAAGAACACGATCGTGCCGAGCACCGGCCCGTACCACTCCATCAGTGGCAGGTCGACGGAGTAGTCAAACCAGTCCATCACCATGTGACTGGTGACGACCAGCGGGATCGTGAGCACCAGGGTCAGCCAGAAGCGACGCCGGAACATCTCCGGATCGTGACCGGCATGCTTGTC
>JAYSLK010000884.1:0-1505 GCA_043725585.1 Actinomycetota bacterium | reverse complement strand
ATGGTCGGGTGCCGTCAGAGCCGGGCCTCATCGAGTTCCTCGTGCCCGACGAGCGCGCGTTCGGCCCGGCCGAGGGTGGTTCCGTCGGAGGCAGCGGCGCCGGCACGACGTTCGTCGGATTCGACGGTGACCTGTGGGATGACCAGCCCGAACGGTCATCCCGGTCACGCTGGCTGTCGATCCTCGCTGGCGTCGCCGTCACCGGGCTCGTGGTGAGCGGCGTGGTCGCCGCCGCACCATGGACGGCAGACGACGCTGCCGTCACGCCGCCGACGGTGGCCGAGCAGGCCGCTTCGAACGCGACGACGCTCGGTGCGATCCCCGATGCGCCGGTCGACCCCTCGCTCACCGGGTGGGTGCTCGATCCGATCCCGACCGGCATGCGCCCGACATACCTCGCTCGTTCCGTGGACCTGCGCCACGATGAGACCGGCTGGGGAGAGATCTGGGCGTCGCCGGGCGCGACACGCGCCTCCGGTCGATGGTTCTCGCTGACGTTGCAGCCCTTCGTGGAGTTCAGTCCCGGCCGACCGGAGCTGTGGTTCCCGGTCGACGTCGCGGGCCGGGCCGGACACGCCCGTGTTGCCGCAGATGGCGTCGTGTCGCTCAGTTTCGATGCGGGGCAGACGGACAGTTCTCGTCTCGTCACCATCGATGCGTACGGCATCGGGCTCGATGCGATGATCGAGTTGGCCGATTCGATCTCGATCATCGACGATCGGCCTCAAATGGTCGACGATCGTCCCGAGTTCACCCGGCCCGAACTGCTGGACGGGCTCGACCGGATCGCCGCGGCTTCCACCGACGTCGACCTCACCACGAGCGCGATCCTCGGCGGCACCCGACGCACCATCGCGTTGTACTCGGGGCCCGGCCCTCTCGACGCCACCCTTGTCCAGGAGCAGACCCCGGATCTCACATTCGGCAGAGGTGACATCACGGCCCTGATGCCGCTGGCGTTCACTCCGGTGCCGTTGGCCGACGGATGGGGGCCGAAGGGTGATTTCGCGGGCCACAACCTCGTCGTCGGCCATCGCACCCTCGACGATCTCGACCTCACCGTCGCCCGTTGGCTCGACGGCGAGACCGCACTGTCGCTCCTCACCACCGGAGACCTCGGCGATCTTCTGGAGATGCTCCCGCACGTGAAACTGGCGTCGGCCGAGGACTGGGCCGCGGCCGAGAGGAGCCTGGACACCGAGCGGCGTGCAGACGAGCCGTCGCCACGAACGCCGCCGGAGATCACCGTCGGCGCCGGCGTCCTGGCCGATGGCACGACCTGGTCGGTCAGGTACTGGCATTCGTCCGACGAGTGGGACGTTCGAGTCGGCGACAGCACGTTCAGCACGCCGAGGCCACCACCGACCACTGCACAGCCCGTGACGGTGGGTGGGGTGACGCTGGTGCTGGTGCACACCCACGTCGCCGGCGCAGCTGCCGTGATCACGACGATCGACGGCTCGTCCACGAAGGTGACATTGGCTGCAACGGATCCAGCCGATCAG
>JAYSLK010000883.1:0-6327 GCA_043725585.1 Actinomycetota bacterium | reverse complement strand
GACGGCGAGCGCGATCTGGTCGAGTCGGTGGTGGATGAAGCGGTCGGTGTTGCGGCGTAGTTGCCCGAAGTTCGACATCCACGAGTTCGTCCGCTCGACTGGCCAGCGCATTCCGAGCGACACCGACTTCTTCGCTGCCTTGGTCTTGCCGGGCCTGCGACGCTTTGCGGTGACGAGATCATCGATACCCAACTCGACGCACAAGGAGCGCACGATGCTGTTGTCGCAGCCGCGATCGAGGTGCAACGTGTCGATGTCAGCGAGCAGCCCGCGTGAAGCTGCCGACAATTCGTGAGCGGCGACCAGAGCCTCCACGAGACCCGTGGCGCTTCAAGTACGGCGGTCGCCTCATGTCTTGGGAGTCTGCGGACTTGGAGGGCGAGCCTTGCGGAGCTGTTGCGATGATTGAGATCTCGGCTCCAGTCTCGATGTCTCCACTGGTCCTTCGAGTTGATGCGGGGAGCGAGCCGACTCGCGTCGAGGACTATGTGCTGGAAACCGAGCAACCCGGCAACGAGAGGGTCGAGCGATGTGGCGTTTTCGTGGAATCTGTGACGATGACGTCGTGAACCTCGCCCCCGTGGGGGCACTGCCGCCGATCGCGATGCCGGCCGATTGATCGATGCCGGATCTCCCGTTCGGACTGTCCCGGCGTCGGGCGGCTGCCGCCACTTCCCCCAGACATGACGCTGCTGCCACTGCCCCGTGCACCCCGACGTGGACGTCGTGTCCGGCCAGACGATCGGTCGATGGGACCCGTCGGGCGAGCCGAAGATCACCGAGTAGTTGTTCCGGGTCACGACAGGTTGCCCGTCAGCCCTGCGGCGGTATCCCGCCGCAGGGCGTCGGTTCCGAGGTGGATCATGACTCGAACAACCTCCGTGCCTCGATCATCGCCAGCTCGCTGGCGGACCGGCGGACATACTGACCGACCATGGTGGGCGAGCGCCAGCCCTGGTTGGCTCGGAGAAGGGTCTCCGAGCCGACTTCACGCAGCCACCGATCAGCGACTCCTCGGCGGAACTGGCGGGCGGTGACCTTGGTGCCGCTCATTTCAGATCGCTTTCGCAACATGCAGGTGATGAGGCTGACGGTTGCTGGGCCACGCTTGCCGACCCAGAGCCGCTCGCTCTTGACCCCGGCGAGTTGGCGGGCGCGCAGGTTCCACCCACTCGTGTCATGGTGGCGCTCTAACCAACTGAGCTACACGCCCGTGCAGCGACTCGCCAGGTGAGCAGCCGTCGCGCTCGGCGCGACCACCTTCCTGGACGATACGCCTGTCGTGCGCCTTCCTCAGCGCACGCGCATCGACACCTCGTTGGCCAGCAGCCGACCCCGGCGCGTCAGCGTGACCCTGCCGTCGAGCAGAGCGACCAGATCGTCGAGATCGTCGAGGTCGATCGACTGAGCCGGGATGCCTTCGCGCATCCTGAGTGCGAGCTGGAGTCCCTCGATACGACGGGTGTCGGCATCGAGGGATTCGCCCGAGGCTTCCGTGGACACACCTGTCTCGACTGCTGCGATGTACCGCTCCGGCGTGCGCAGGTTCCACCATCGCCGGCCGGCACGGTGCGAGTGGGCGGCGGACCCGAAACCCAGGTAGTCCTTCTGCAGCCAGTACAGGCGATTGTGCTGCGACTCGTGGCCCGGCACAGCCCAGTTGCTCACCTCGTAGTTCTCGAGACCTGCCGCGGCGAACAGATCGTCGGCCAGCTCGTACTTGTCGGCGAGGTCGTCGTCGTCGGGGTGGCGCTCGGGCTCGGCAGCAAGGGGCGTGCCGGCTTCCACCGTCAACGCATACGCCGATACGTGCGGCGGCTCGAGCTCGAGCACACGGCGCACGGTGTGCTCCCAGTCTGCAACGGTCTCGCCCGATCCGCCGTAGATGAGATCCACGTTCCACGTGGGCACACCCGCGGCCTTCACGAGCTCGACCGCGCGCACCACGTTGGCGGGTTGATGCCAACGACCGAGCGATGCCAAGACGTGCGGCACCATCGACTGCACCCCGACGCTCACCCGGTTCACCCCCGCCGCGAGGTAGGTGCTGAGCAGGTCGGCGGTGACATCGTCGGGGTTGCACTCGACCGTCACCTCCGTACGGTCGACGCGCGGGATGGCCGCGATCACCGCAGCCAACCCCGCAGGGTCGACGAGGGTGGGGGTTCCGCCACCGACGAAGATCGTGGTGGCAGGTTGGCGCACGTTGCGCTCGACGTCGGTGCGCAACGCCGCCAGATAGCTGTCCTGCAGGTGGTGACGGTCGGTCCAGGTCGCGAAGGCGCAGTAGTCGCATCGCTTGGCACAGAACGGGATGTGCACGTAGACACCGAACGAGTCGGGTCGAGCAGGAGGGCCGTCGTCGGACGTGCCGTCAGAACCTGAGGTAGTCACCGCGACGGCACGCTAGGCCGTGATCAGGCGGATCCGTCGGGCAAACGCCGGATCAGGTCGTTGGATGAGGTGCTGGTCAGGGCGCTGGGTCAGGGGTGGAACAACAGGTCGAGCGCATCGAGGCGTTCGCCACACTGGTCGACGGGAACGTCGAGCATCGCGGCGATGGCTCGCGTGTCGTCGCCGCGAACGGTGATCACCTTGCCGTTGAAGTCCTGACGCTGCACCTGGATCATCTTCAGGAAACGGATCAGCATCTCGAACGGTTGACCACTCAGCTGACCGAGCTTGACCAGATCGATCGCGATCTTGCGGGCGGCCGCAGCATCGTTCTCGGCTGGGATCGAGATGTCTTCGCGAGGCAAGAGCTGGTCGACGGGCACGTTGTAGAACTTGGCCAGTCGCTCGAGCCGGGGCACCGAGATCGCCCGCTCGCCGCGCTCGTACGCCCCCAGCACCGAGGCCTTGAACTCATCACCGCTGTTGGCCTCCACCTCTTGGAGGCTCAGCCGCTTCTGGCGACGGATCACGCGCAGGCGCTCACCGACCTTGCGGCTGTACGGCGACGAATGCACATCGTCGTCATCGAAATCTCGCATTGCTGTACCCGCTCTCCCTGGCTGCAGCGATGGTTCCCGCACCATCAATCAGGGTGCATCGTGCCACATCTCGGACAGAAAAACAACGGGGAGTGTTGGAGTAATCACCAACCGCTGTCAACGCACCGTCAAGAAGCACCGAACCCCCACCCTCCGCGACGCAGACAACCACGCTCGGTCGCGACGTTGACACGCCGTTGCACGGAGGTCGAATCGCCGCTCCGCCACTGCAGCAGCTCGGCATCGTGTGGCAATGAACGCTGTCGCACCAGCTCCGCTCAGCCGTCGGATCGTCGTCCTCACGGTGCTGTCGCACGTGCGCCTCGGCGCAGCGCGCGGGGACTCACCCGTGCGAGGCGACGAGCATGGCCGCGGCGACGATGGCCGCTGTCTCGACTCGCAAGATGTGGCGCGACAAGCCGATCTTCGGTACGGCGAAATCGAGTTCGTCACCGTCGAAGCCACCTTCGGGCCCGATCAGGATGCCCGTCACGACTGCGTCGATCGGATCACGCCCCCCGGGCTCGGCCATCGCCATCCCGTTCTGCTCGATGATCCGGTCGAACGTGGTGAACTCGATCCGCGGCAGGTACGTTCGCCGGCTCTGCATCGCCGCTTCCTTGGCGATCCGGTTCAGCCGCTCGGCTTGTTTGGACCGTCGCTCTGCGTCCCAACGCACCACGGAGCGTGTTGTCTCAAAGAACGCAATCCTGTCGATCCCCAGCTCCGTGAGCTTCTGAACCACCAGTTCGGGCCGGTCGCCCTTCGGGATCGCACACCCGATCGTGAGCGATGGGCGCTCCGGTTCGGTGTGGATCTGGCTGGTGAGTTCGAGACCCCGCCGGCGGCTCCAGGTGGCCGTCGCCCACCGCCCCTGACCGTCGCTGACCGAGACGGGATCGTTCTCTTCGAGCCGGAGCGAGCGATCGAGGTGATGCTCGTCTTCGAAGGCCAGCTGCGGGGTCGCCAAGGAGTCGACGAACACGTGGGCTTCGGAGTTTCGCAGCTGAGGGTTCATTGGAACGCCGACTTGATGCGGGAGAACAGGCCCTGCTCGGCATGGACGTGCTCACCGCGACCCTCGGCGAACCGCTTGAGCAGGTCGACCTCGGCTTCGGAGAGCTTGGTCGGCACCTCCACCTTCACGCGCACTCGAAGGTCACCACGACCGCGACCCTGCAGCCGCGTGACCCCCTTGCCACGGATCACGAACTCCTTGCCGGGCTGGGTGCCGGCGAGCACGGTGATCTCCTCGTCGCCGTCCAGCGTGGGCATGAGGAACTTCGTCCCGAGCGATGCCTGAGCGATCGACACCGGGAGGTCGACGAAGAGATCGTCACCGTCGCGCACGAAGCGCTCGTGGGCGGCAACCCGGACATGGACGTACAGATCGCCGGCGGCGCCGTTGCGCGGACCGACCGCCCCGCGTCCGGTGAGTCGCAGGGTGGATCCGGTGTCGACACCTGCGGGAATGTCGACCTGATACGTCTTCTCCGTGACGACGCGGCCGTCGCCACTGCAGGTCTGGCACGGGCTGGCGATCACCTGCCCAGCGCCCGCACACCGCGGGCAGGCCGACGTGGTGACCATCTGTCCGAGCAGGCTCTGTCTCACGCGTTGCACCTGCCCACGCCCATTGCACTCGCTGCACGTGACCGGCTTGGTGCCCTCGGCGGCACCGGCGCCTTCACACGCGTCACATCGCACCGCCGTGCGGACGGTCACCGGCATCGTCGCTCCGAACACGGCCTGCTCGAGCGAGATGTCCGCCACGACTTCGAGATCCTGACCTCGCGGTGGCCCTGCCGGCCCACCACGACCGCCGAAACCGCCGCCCTGCTGGCCGAAGAACGCGTCGAACAGGTCGCCCAGACCACCACCGCCGAACACGTCGCCGAGATTGGGGCCGCCGTTCGCACCACCGACCCCGGCCTCACCGAAGCGGTCGTAGCGGGCACGGGTGTCGGGATCGCTCAGCACCTCGTACGCCTGCGCGACCTGCTTGAACTTCTCCTCCGCCGCAGCATCCCCCGGTTTCGCGTCGGGATGCAGTTCGCGTGCCCGTTTGCGATAGGCTTTCTTCAGCTCGTCGGGACTGACGTTGCGCGTCACACCGAGCAGTTCGTAGTAGTCGGCCAATGTCAGCCTGCCCCTTCGCCGAGATGCCTGCCGAGTCGTTCGCTGACCACCTCGACCGTGGCCAGCGCCTGAGGGTAGTTCATGCGCGTCGGACCCAGGACTCCCACGGTACCGACATGCTCACCATCGACGACCACGGGCGCCACCACCACCGAACAGGCGGCGAGGGGTTCCACGCCGTGCTCGGTTCCGATCGCGACGGACAGTCCCCGGCTGAGCACATCGCGCACGAGGGACACCATCACGAACTGCTGCTCCAAAGCCTGCAGCACCTGTCGCACCGTGTCGACGGCGTCGAAGGCCTGGGCCATCACCACGGTGCCGCCGACGTACACGGGCTCGCGTTGACCGGCACCGACCAGGGCCGAGTGCGCTGCGGCGCAGACCTCGTCGACGTCGGGGTCGCCGCTCGGTGGGGGATCGCCCACCTCGATCGCCCGGCCCGTGAGCACACGCTGCAGATGGCTGCTCGCCGCGCTCACCCGGAGCTCCGACATGTCGCAGCCGAACTCGATCGTCTCGTTCTCGACCGAGCCGTTCGACAACACCGCAACCACCACGGCCACACGAGCCGAGAGCCCCACCACCTGCACCGAACGGATGACCGATCGTTCGTGAGCTGGGCCGACCACGAGCGATGCATGGTGGGTGAGCTGCGCCAACAGGTTGGACGTGGAGTGGAGCATCTCCTCCAGCCGACCATGTGTCGCGTCGAAGAACTCGCCCACGCGTTGGCTGGTGGCGGTGTCGAGCGGGCCGGGAGCGGCAAGCGTGTCGACGAAGAGCCGGTATCCCTTGTCGGTGGGGATGCGACCCGCCGAGGTGTGCGGCTGCACGAGGTATCCCTCTTGCTCGAGCACGGCCATCTCGTTGCGCACCGTGGCCGAGCTGACGTTCACCCCCGACATCGCGGCGATGTGCGTGGACCCGACCGGCTGGGCCGTGGCGATGTACTCGTGCACGATGGCCCGCAGAATGGCTGTCTTGCGTTCGTCCAGCATGTGAAGGTGACCCTCGTCAGACCGCTTCATGTCGTCGCGGTGGGGCTCGTGCAGCAGTGGTGACAGGCTAGCGAGGGACAGCGCCCAAGGACTTGTACCGGCGCAACGCCTCGTCACGCTCGGCCGCGTGATCGACGATCGGCGCGGGATAGCCCGCCGGCCGCAACAGCCCGTCGGGTGCGTGGACGGCGTTG
>JAYSLK010000882.1:0-3247 GCA_043725585.1 Actinomycetota bacterium | reverse complement strand
TCGGTGCTCGTTGCCGGAGCGACCGGTGGGCTCGGCCGAGCGATCGGCGCCGAGCTGGCTCGCCGGGGTGCTGCGCTCACGCTCGTGTCTCGAAGCGCGCAACGGCTCGGCGAGTTGGATCTTCCGGGGGCCCGGGCAGCCCTCGACCTTCGCTCGCCCGAATCCTGTGCAACCGCCGTCGCCGTCGCCATCGACCACCACGGGCACCTCGACATCTTGGTCAATGCCGTGGGGGTGGTTGCGTTCGGAACGGTCGACGAGCTGTCGGCCGACACGATGGAGGAGTTGTTCCTCACCAACACGTTCGTGCCGATCATGCTCGCTCGCGCTGCCTTGCCGGTGCTGCGACCGAACGGAGCGCTGGTCAACATCTCGGGCGTGATCGCCGAGACGAACCTCCCCGGGATGGCGGCGTACGGCGCATCAAAAGCAGCTGTCCGCTCCTTCGACGAGGCGCTCGCTCGTGAAGCCCGACGGCGCAAGGTTCGTGTGCTCGATGCTCGTCCGCCGCACACCGAGACCGGCCTGGCGGGGCGCCCGCTCGCGGGCACAGCACCGCGGATGCCGGCAGGCCTCGCGCCGCAACATGTGGCCACGGTCATCTGTGACGCTCTCGAATCCGGCGAGTCCGATCTCCCCAGTACCGCGTTCGCGATGTGATCGTGTCGCGTCCAGCCAGCGTCCAGACCTCGTGATGGCCGAAGCGTCGATTCCGACGGTGTGGATCTTCGGCGATCAATTGGATCGCAACCGTGGTGCCCTGTCTGGTCGGGTGCCGGGCGAGTGCCGTGTCTTGCTGGTCGAGAGCGAGACGCTGGTCACCTCACGAAGATGGCATCGTCAGCGACTGCACCTCGTGCTGTCGGCGATGATGCACTTCGCTGCCGAGCTGCGCGACGAGGGGTTCGAGGTCGACCACCGCCGTGCGAGCACGCTCGGGCAGGGCCTCCGCGAGCATGTCGCCGAGTTCGGTGCCCGACGTGTCGTCGCGATGGAGCCGACGAGCTGGGACGCTCACGGCGTCCTCGAGCGGCTCGGGGTAGAACTCGTGCGCAACGACTTGTTCCTCTGTCACTACGACGAATTCGCCGGCTGGGCCGCCGGGCGGAAGCGGCTGACGATGGAGGACTTCTACCGGTGGCAGCGGCAGCGACTCGATGTGTTGATGGACGAAGGCCTCGTCGGACCCGAGCCTGTCGGTGGGCAGTGGAACTTCGACCACGACAACCGCGAACCACCGCCGCGCGACGGTCGTGCGTGGCCCACGATCGCTCGCTTCGAGCTCGATGACATCGACCGAGAGGTGTGTGATCGTCTGCCGTCCACCACCTTCGGCGCCGACCCCGACGGCACGTGGCCGGTGACGCGAGCACAGGCGGTGATCCGGCTGCAGGAGTTCGTCGATCATGGTCTGGCACCGTTCGGACCGCACGAGGACGCGATGCTTGCCGCAGAGTGGAAGCTCGCCCATTCGGTGCTCTCGTCGTCGATGAACATCGGGTTGCTGCACCCGGGCGAGGTGGTCGAGGCGGCTGAGGATGCCTATCGACGGGGTGCGGCTCCGTTGAGCTCGGTCGAGGGCTTCATCCGGCAAGTCATCGGCTGGCGCGAGTACGTGTGGGGTGTGTACTGGTTGTGGATGCCCGGCTACCGGGGGAGCAACGCACTCGGCGCCACACGCCCCGTCCCGCCGGCATTCACCGGCGAGGCACGCACCCAGATGGCCTGCGTCGCGAGCGTGGTCGCACACCTCGACGATCACGGGTACGCACACCACATCGAGCGTCTGATGGTGCTCGGCAACCTGGCACTCACTGCCGGGGTCGACCCGGCCGCGATGACCGCGTGGATGCGGGAGAGCTTCGTCGATGGCGCCGAGTGGGTGATGCTTCCGAACGTGGTCGGGATGGCCTTGTATGCCGACGGCGGCATGATGGCCACCAAGCCCTATGCCTCGGGTGGGGCCTACATCAACAAGATGAGCGATTCGTGTCGAACGTGTAGTTTCGATCCGAAGCAGCGAGTGGGCCCCGACGCCTGCCCGTACACGACGCTGTACTGGGACTTCCTCGCCCGCAACGCCGACTCGCTCGCAACGAACCACCGCATGGCCCGCCCGCTTGCGGCGATGCGCAGGTTGAGCGACCTGCCCGCCGTGCGCAACCGTGCGGTCGAGATCCTGGGCAGGCTCGACGACGGAGACCTCTGACGTCGCTCACCACCAGTGCGACAGCGATGAGAGGCCGGCGAGAGCAAACGATGCAACGACGACGATCGCTGTCCAGCGCACGGCGCGGCTGCGCCGGATCGGTTCGACCATCGAGTCCTCGTCGAAGTCGAACTCGTCAGGGTCGCCGGCCATCTCTGGATCGTAGAGGCGTCTCCCGCTCTGGCTCTGATATGAACGAGCACTGGGAACCCTCCTCGTGGAGGCGTGGGACACCCCGTGGATACAGTGGTCCAGTGGACGAACAGCTGGCGACCGCCATACCGGGGGACACCTCGCCAGACGTCTGGCGCAAGCAGATGCGGTCGCTGCGTGCGATGACACCGGTTCAACGGCTCCACATCTGGGAGGCGCTCAACGAGCAGCTGGCAGTGCTCGAGGAGCAGGCCGTTCGGCGCCGGCATCCGGATTGGGGCGATCGTGAGGTCACCTATGAGTTGATCGCGCTGAGGCATGGCCGCGGGCTCGCCGACGCAGCGCGTTCGGTCGAAGCGGGCCACATCTCGTGATCTCCTTGGTCGAGGCGTTCCGTCGCATGACGGCGGCGCTCGACCATGCGTCCATCGAGTACGTCGTTGTCGGTTCGACGGCGGCAGCAGCGTGGGGCGTGGTTCGGTCGACACGAGACATCGACCTCGTCACATTGGTGTCTGCTCGATCGATTCCGCAACTCGTCGCCCAGCTCGAAGGCGATGACCTCTATGTCCCGTTCACCGACCTTGCCGAGGCGTTCACGTCGGGGGGGTCGTTTAACGTCTTGCATCCGGCGTCGGGAGGCAAGGTCGATGTGTTCGTCTGTCGATCTGACGATGAGTTCGAGCAAACACGCCTGTCTCGCCGCGTTGCGATGGAGGTGTTCGGCATCGATACGTGGGTGGCGACAGTAGAAGACGTGATCTTGTCGAAGCTCCGTTGGCGCCGGGACTCGCGGTCCGAGATCCAGTGGCGCGACTGCATCGAGTTGGTGGCGATCCAGGACATCGATCGCGACTACCTCGTGACATGGGCTGACCACCTCGG
>JAYSLK010000881.1:0-1622 GCA_043725585.1 Actinomycetota bacterium | reverse complement strand
GGTGCTGATCAGTCCGAGCTGCACCGCGTCGACGGCGGTCGAGGGTGGTTGCTCGCTCAGCACCAGAACGGGCGCATCGACGCCGGCAGCCCGAAGCTCCGCTGCCTCTTCGACGAGCGCCACACACAGGCCCACCGCGCCCGCCCCCAGGGCAGCACGCGCCACCGGCACGGCGCCGTGCCCATATGCGTCGGCTTTCACCACCGCCCAGACCTCAGCAGGCGCCACCGTGGTGCGGAGGACGTCGACGTTGTGCGCGATCGCGTCCAGGTCGATCTGTGCCCAGGCCCAGCGACCTTCGGGCACGGGGCCACCGCTGCGTTCGCCGGTGGTCACTGCTCCCCGCGGAGGCCCGACAGAACGGTCGGCACGAGATCGGGGAGATCGGACGCGACGAAACCGATCGCCGGACCCAACATCGCTGCTTGGCCATGGACCCATGCGCCCATCGCCGCCGCCTCGAACGGATCGAGGTGCATCGCGAGGAGTGCGCCGATGATCCCCGCCAACACGTCGCCCGTGCCGGCGGTTGCGAGCCGTTCGTCGCCGGCGTGCACTACCAGCACCTCCCCCGAGGGATCGGCGACCACAGTGGTCGCGCCCTTCAGCAGCACCACCGCGTCGGTGTCGACAGCGAGCGATCTTGCTGCAACGATGCGGTCAGGACCGGGCGCTGCTCCGGTGAGCAGTTGGTACTCGCCGTCATGCGGCGTGAGCACCGTGGGCGCCGTGCGTTGGCGCAGCAGTGCCGCCGCGCCCTGAGCGTTCCACGCCAACGCGAACAGGCCGTCGCCATCGATCACGATCGGGAGCGGGGTGCGGATGGCGACGTCACGGGTGTTCGCCGCAGTGTCGTCGATCCGACCGAGACCGGGCCCGAGCACCACGGCGTGGAACCGATCGAACGACCGCAACGCCTCTTCGGCCCACCCCGTCGCCGGCAACGGACGGTGCACTGCCTCGAGCGGCATTCGACCGGCATGGTCGGCACCGGGCGTCGACCAGTGCACCATGCCGGCCCCGCTCCGTTGCGCCCCAGCAGCGGCGAGCGCGGCAGCGCCAGGCATGGTGCGGCTCCCGGCGATGACCCGCACGGCGGTGTGCCACTTGTGACTCACAGGTGAGCGTGCCGGTATCCACTGCGCCACGTCGGCGGCCTGGACAAGGTGGGCGTGCACCTCGCCGACCTCGAGGCCGACGTCGACCACCTCCAGCTCACCCGCGGCTTCACGACCAGGGCTGAACAACAACCCAGGCTTCAGTGCGACAAAGCTGATGGTGCGCTCGGCCCTCAGCACCGACGCACCGATCGACCCGGTGAGACCATCCACTCCGCTCGGGATGTCGACCGCCAGAACCGGGGCGCCCCGCGTGTCGGGCGCGTGCCACGTGCCGTGAAACCCCGTGCCGAACGCAGCGTCGATCACGAGGTCGGCCGGCGGCAGGTGCTCGGGGCAAGCGGCTACCGAGAACAAGCGCACCTTCACGCCACGGTCGGCGAGCAGTCGGGCGGCGACCCGTCCGTCGTTGCCGTTGTTCCCCGTCCCCACGATCACGTTGACCGTGCGCCCGTAGGTGCCGCCGAGCATGCGGATCGCGGCACGAGCAACCGCAGAACCAGC
>JAYSLK010000880.1:0-2097 GCA_043725585.1 Actinomycetota bacterium | reverse complement strand
TCGACAGGTCGCCGGTGACCGTCTGGGTTGCTGCCGGTTCACCAGACGGCGCGCCTCGCCATTCCACAACGGTGTGCCCAGTGGCCCCTTGGCGGCTGCCCACGACCTCGTCGGTGTTGGGGGTGAGCAGTCCGTTCGCGCCCGTGACGAACTCCCCGTCGTGAAACGCGACCACATCGCCGTTCGCAGTGGACAACGCGAGCGAAGGGAAGCTTCCGACCCGAGTTGCTGGAATCGAAGGCACGTCCTGTTGGGTCGTCACGGTCGGGGGTGAGGGCGACTCGCTCGACGACGCGGCCTCCGTGCATGCCGAGAGGATCACCGAAACCGACAGCAGAGCAATGAATCGACGCATGCCTGACCGACACCGCGGACCGGCACGCGGTTCCCACATCCTCAGCAGGCGTCGACTCGAGACCGTCGCTGCCCCGCTAGCTCGCCTTGAGGTCGGCGAGCACCTTGCTCCAGCGAGCCGGGT
Organism: Actinomycetota bacterium; assembly: GCA_043725585.1. GTDB lineage: Bacteria > Actinomycetota > Acidimicrobiia > Acidimicrobiales > Ilumatobacteraceae > VFMC01. The sequence continues at coordinate 1,619 of JAYSLK010000880.1, read as the reverse complement.
CGGTCTTGTACGGCGCGTAGAAGCTGATCCGCTGGATCACGTCGCCATAGCGGCGATGGAGTTCGGGTGCGACGGTCTCGGGCTCGCCCACCACGGCGAAGGTGTTCAGGATCTCGTCGTCGATCAGCGTGCCCATCTCGACCCATTTGCCCGACTTCGACAACGTGTTGAGCTCGTCTTGCAGGCCGCCCCATCCGTGGATGTCGAGCACCGCCCGATAGGCGGGGGTGGAGCCGTAGAACGCGATCTGTTGGCGGGTGCCGGTCGCTGCGGCGTCCATCTCGGCCTCGTTGCCACCGGTGACGACGAAGCTGGGGCCGATGATCTCGAAGCCGTCCATCGTCTTGCCCGCCTTGGCCCGCCCGCGGGCGAGCGCAGGGATGGTGACCTCGCGAAGGTACTTCTCGGTGGTGAAGCCGTGGCAGATGAAGCCGTCGCAGACCTCGCCGGCCACTTCGGTCATCAGCTCGCCGACTCCGGCGAGGAAGATCTTCGGCACCCCGAAGCCGGCCAGGTCGGCGCGGTCGGGGGTGAAGAACGGGGTCATCAGCGTGTGCGTGTAGAAGTCGCCGCGGAACGCGAGTGGCGTTCCGTTCTCCCAGGTGTCCCAGATGGCTCGGATGGCGAGCACCATCTCACGCATGCGCGGCGCCGGGTGGCTCCACTCCATGCTGAACCGCTTGGTGATGTGCGGCTTGATCTGGCTGCCGAGGCCGAGGATGAACCTGCCTTTCGAGTAGGCCTGCAGGTCCCAACCGATGTTGGCGAGGTTCATCGGATTGCGGGCGAACGCAACGGCGATCGACGTGCCGAGTTCGAGGGTCTCGGTGTGCTCGGCTGCCAGGAGCAGGGGGAAGAACGGGTCGTGGCTCGTCTCGGCCGTCCACGCGCCGCTGTAGCCGGCCGCTTCGACCTCCTTGGCCTGGGCCCCCGCCTTGTGCAGATCGTTGCCGATGCCTCCGTCGACCTTCATGTCATCCCCCTCGAATCACTGTGGCGTGTCGCGGGGCAACGTACTCGGTGGATCGAGACCGGATCGGACTCGTGCGACCGAGACGTGCGCTCAGGCGGCGTCGCGGGCGCAGCGGTCCTCGGTGGCGGCGGTCGGCGTCAGCGGGCCCCGTGTGGCGCCGTCGAGCACGATGCAGAGCAGGTGACCGAAGGCCCGCTCGCGCGCGACCGGGGCGGCGCTTCTGTCGGAGAGGATCCCGACCAGGGCGGAGATGACGGGGGAGTGGTGGCCGACTGCCCTCAGGCGCACGACGAAGCGAGCGATGTCGCCTTCGAAGGGATGAACCCCGTGCTCGGCGATCAGGTGGGCGAGTTGGGTGAGGTAGGGCTCGAGATGACGGGCGGTCACGTCGGCTGGAGCGGTGAAGGCGGGAGCGGTGAAGGCCGGGGCGGTGAAGGCCGGGGCGGTGAGGGCGGGAGTGGGGCTCATGTCGATCACGGTACGCCGAGGCAATGATCGTGTATAGCGATGATCTCTTGTCATGGTCATTGCTCTGACTTATGATCTGGCCATGCTTCACGATGTCGAGGTCCGTCAGCTCCGAGCACTCCAGGCGATCGCTGCGGAGGGTTCGTTCGGCCGGGCGGCCGAGCGGCTCGGCTTCACC
>JAYSLK010000879.1:0-9903 GCA_043725585.1 Actinomycetota bacterium | reverse complement strand
CTCTCGATGCTGGCAGTGACACCAGCAAGAACGCGACACCCAACCCAAAATTCCCGATCACCCAAGATTTCTTGGCGGAACAACCTGACAGGACACTAGGGCGGCAGCGGTCAACTCCAACCGAGCTGACGCGCTCCGGCGGTGGCCCCAGCCGCGAGCACCACCACCACGACGAACGGCGCACGTCGCCACACGGCCACCACCGAGACGCCGACGCCGGCCACACGCGGGTCGATCTCCAGGTGCTGCCCCGAGGCAAAGGTGTCCTTTGCCACCAGGGCCGCAACAACCGCCGCCGGGATGAGCGCGAGACATCGCTCCACGACCGCAGGGAGCTGTCGGCCTGCGAGCAGGAAGAACCCGACGGCCTTGCACGCGATGGCACCCGCCGCGAGCACGAGCACGAAGGTCCAGCTCACGATGGCTCTCCATAGCTGCTGCGTTCTCGGCCGCGTTCTCGGCCGCGTTCTCGGCCGCGGCGCGATGCGGCCGTCGGGACGCGAGGGTCGGGAGGAACGCCGACCAACACAGCGAGTGCCGCACACAAGATCGGCACGCCAACGGGCAAGATGGGCACGAGCACCAGACACGTCACCGAACCGAGGAGTGCCGCCGTGCGCCCGCGTGCGGTTCGCAACTGCGGCCACACCATCGCGACGTAGGCGGCCGGGAACGCTGCGTCGAGCCCGAAGGTCACCGGATCGATCGCACTGCCCAGGAGGGCGCCGATCAACGTGCCGGCGTTCCAGAACAGGTACACGCTGAGGCCCGTGATCCAGAAGGCGGCACGCTGAGCCATCGGATCGTCCTGTGCCATCGACATCGCGGTGGATTCGTCGATCGTCAGCTGCGCCGCCACGAGCCGAACCGGGAGCCGACCCTCGATCCGCCGGCCCATCGACAGGGCGTACACGCCGTTGCGGGCGGCGAGCACGAGGGCACCGCCGAGGGCCGAGGCAGGCGAACCGCCGGCGCCGAGCACGCTGACGGCAGACAGCTGTGACGCTCCGGTGAACACGAGCAACGACATCACACACGTCTGCGCCACCGACGCGCCCGCACTCACGGAGCCCACGCCGAACGAGATCGCGAACACGCCGACTGCAGCGCCGAGGGTGACGCTTGCGGTCACCACCGGCCGCAGCGTCCGCGCCCGCCAGATGTGTCGATCAGCCCTCACGTGGCAATGATGCGATGCGGCCGAGCTGGCCCGTCGCACGTCACGAGCTGCGTCACGCGCACCCGGCGGCCGTCAGTGGACGTCATTCGTCGCAGGACGATGCGCGGCCAGCCACAACGCCCCGAGCGGAGGCAGGTCGACGAGCGCAGAGCACGGCTGACCCTGCCATGGGATCGGCTCGGCGACGGTGCTGGTGCGACCTGCGTTGAATCCGCTGCCACCGAAGGTGGCCTCGTCGGTATCGACCACGATGTCCCACGTCCCCGTCCACGGCAGGCCGACGCGGTATCCACTGCGCGGGACCGGGGTGAAGTCGACCAAACAGGCGACCGCGTGGTTGCCCCGATTGGCCCACCGCAAGAACGCGTAGATCGACGATTCGGCATCGTCTGCATCCAGCCACTGGAAGCTCGTCGCATCGGCGTCGCGTTCCCATACCGCCGGCCACGTGTCGGACGCGGCGTTCAGCGCCGCGATCAGGTCGCGTACGCCGCGGTGAGGTGCATGGTCGAGCAGGTGCCACGGCAGACCCGCCGCATCGTTCCACTCGGTCCAGGATGCCAGTTCGGCCCCCATGAACACCAGCGGCGCACCCGGCAGCGCCCACATCCACGCGTACAGGGCGCGCACGTTGGAGAAGCGCTGCCAGTCGTCGCCCGCCATCTTTGCGATCATGCTCCCCTTGCCGTGCACCACCTCGTCGTGGCTGAGGGGCAACACGAAACGCTCGCTGAAGGCGTACAACAACCCGAACGTGAGCTCGTGGTGATGCCAGCGGCGATGCACGGGATCGTTCTTCAGGTACCCGAGCGTGTCGTGCATCCAACCCATGTTCCACTTGTGAGTGAACCCGAGCCCGCCGTGTTCGACGGCGTGGGTGACCTTCGGCCACGACGTGCTCTCCTCAGCGATCATCATCGTGCCTGGGCACTCCGCGGCGACCACGCCGGTGAGCTGTCGCAGGAACTCGATCGCAGCCAGGTTCTCGCGGCCACCGAATTCGTTCGGCACCCACTCGCCCTCCTTGCGGGAGTAGTCGAGGTAGAGCATGCTCGCCACCGCATCGACGCGCAGGCCATCGACGTGGAACTCCTGCAGCCAGTAGAGGGCGTTGGCGACGAGGAAGTTGCGCACCTCGGTACGCCCGTAGTTGAACACGTAGGTCCCCCAGTCGGGGTGTTCTCCTTGCCGGGGATCAGCGTGCTCGTAGAGCGCGGTGCCATCGAATCGCGCCAGGCTCCATCGGTCCTTCGGGAAGTGAGCCGGCACCCAGTCGAGGATCACCCCGATGCCGCGTTGGTGGAGGATGTCGACGAAGGCACGGAAGTCGTCCGGAGCGCCGTACCGGGCGGTCGGGGCGTAGTAGCCGGTCACCTGATATCCCCATGATCCGCCAAAGGGGTGCTCGGCGACGGGGAGCAACTCGACGTGCGAGAAGCCGAGCGCACTCACATGGTCGGCAAGCGCCTCGGCCATCGAGCGATAGTCGGTGAGCCCGTGGCGCCACGAGCCGAGGTGCACCTCATAGATCCGCAGCGCCCGCGACGCCCCGGTCTGACGGTTCGCCATCCAGGCCTGATCACCCCACCGAAATCCGCTGCGTCCGGCGACGACGCTGGCATCCGACGGCGGGCACTCGGCCGACATGGCCATCGGATCGGCCTTGACGACCGTCTCGCCTGCGGCTCCGTGGACGAGGTACTTGTAGCGATGGCCTTGACGCGCCGTCGGGCACACGACCGACCAGACGCCGGTGGCCCCCTGCGGCGAGAGCGTCTCGGGCGTCCAACCGTTCCAGTCGCCGACCACATCGACACCGTGAGCGTTGGGAGCCCAGACGGCGAAACGGATGGATCCATCGTCGAGTTGAACGGCGCCGAGGACATCCCAGAGTCGGCGATGGGTTCCTTCGCCGAGCAGGTACATGTCGAGGTCAGAGAGAAGCACGACTGCGAGCGTACGCGATCGCGGCGGGCAGGTTCCCGAGAGTGTCCGGCACACCGGCAGGGCGCTACGGTCGCGCAATGCGCGTGCTCATGCTCTCGTGGGAATATCCCCCCTTCGTCATCGGCGGTATCGCAGCTCACGTCGACGGATTGGCGAGAGCGATGGCCCGTGGCGGCCATGACGTCGTGGTCTTCAGCCTTCAGCGTCACGAGCCGGGAACGCCTGACATTGCCGACGACGAGGTGATCGAAGGTGTGCGCGTGGTTCGCGCCGCGGCCGATCTGCCATGGCTGCCCGAAGGCGATCTCGTGGCACGGATGGCCTCGGCGAATCATCAGCTGGTCGGCCTTGCCGCCCGGCTCGGCGAATGGCGACCGGATGTCGTGCACGCTCACGATTGGCTGGTCGCCTGGGCGGGCGACACGTTGAAGACGTTGTGGGGCGTTCCCCTGGTGGCCACCATCCACGCGACCGAGCGTGGTCGGCACGGTGGCCATGTTCCACCTGGCATGCCGGCCGCGATCAACGCCGTCGAGTGGTGGCTGACCTATCAGGCGCGCGAGGTGATCGCCTGCTCACGGTTCATGGTGCGCGAGGTCGTGGGCGGCTTCGAACTGCCGATCGAGAAGGTCCATCTCGTGCCCAACGGTGTGGACCCCCGATTGTGGAAGCTGCCCGACGCTGCGTTCGAACGTGGGCCCTTGGTGGTGGCGTGGGGAAGGGTGCAGTACGAGAAGGGCTTCCAAGTTCTCGTCCGAGCGATCGCCGAGCTGCGCAGCCGGATTCCCGATGTGCGGTGTGTGATCGCAGGACGTGGTAGCTATCTGCCCGAGCTGCAGACTCAGATCGACGTCGAAGGCGTGACCGACATCGTCGACCTGGCCGGCTTCGTCCCCGATGACGAACTCCGCCGAATCCTCACGCGCGCCGGATGTGTGATCATCCCGTCCCTGTACGAGCCGTTCGGAATCGTGGCACTCGAAGGAATGGCGGCGGGGGCACCCACGATCGTGGCGCGCACCGGCGGCCTGGCGGAGATCCTCGACGGCACGGAGGCGGGGCTGTTGTTCGAACCCGGCGACCACCACGATCTCGCCAATCGGATCGAGCAGGTCCTGTCCGACCCCGACAAGGGAGCCGCGATGTCGGATGCCGCCGCAACCTTGATCGAACATCGCTACACGTGGGATGCGATCGCCGTCGCGACCATCGAGGTGTACGCGACCGCAGGTCGCTGACCCGGCGACGCTTGTTCGCGCCGGCGGCCGACGCGTCCCGAGATGGGGTCGACACGTCTCGTTCGTCACCTCAGTCACCCAGAGTGGGCGATCGACACCGAAATGATCAGGATCTCCTCACCGTGCGGGCGGACACGACTCGCGCTCTTCACGCGGTCTTGACGATCGCCGGCGGCGGGGTCCAGTACCCTCGTGGGCCATGCGTGCCGTCCGCCACTTCACCGTCGTGCCCGCGATTCCGCGGGCACTCGAGTCGCTTCGCGAGCTCGCGAGCAACTTGCACTGGACCTGGGATCGTGACACCAAGCGCCTCTTCGAGCGCCTCGATCCTGCCGGCTGGGTCGCGTCGGGTCGCGACCCGCTCCGGCTGCTCGCGGCGATCGAGCCGGAGCGTTGGGCTGCGCTCGCCGCCGATCAAGCGGTCATCCAGGCCACCGCCGATGCCAAGGCCCGACTCGTTGCGGCGACCCAGGAACCCCGTTGGTTCCAGGGCCGGGTCGACTCGCCGCTGCATCTCGTGGCGTACTTCTCACCCGAGTTCGGCATCAGCGAGACCCTGCCGCAGTACAGCGGGGGCCTCGGCATTCTGGCCGGCGACCATCTGAAGGCCACGAGCGATCTCGGCGTACCGCTGGTCGCGATCGGGCTGCTGTATGCCGAGGGCTATTTCCGCCAACGATTGAACGCCGACGGTTACCAGGAAGAACGCTTCCCTCGCCTCGACACCAGCGGACTCGCCCTGTCCGACACCGGCATCCAGGTCGAGGTCGACATCGCGGGCGACGTGGTCAAGGTGCGCGCCTGGGAGGTCGAGGTCGGCCGGGTGAAGCTGTTCCTGCTCGACACGGCCGTCGACGGCAACAGCCCTGACGGCTTCGGCATCACCAACCGTCTCTACGGCGGCGACGCGGAGCACCGGCTGCGTCAGGAGATCGTTCTCGGCATCGCCGGCGTGCGAGTCCTTCGTGCCCTCGGCCTGCATCCGGAGGTGTTCCACACCAACGAAGGCCATGCCGGCTTCCTCTCGCTCGAGCGGATCCGTGAGCTCGTCTCCGGCGCCGGGGGCCAGCAGCCACTCAGCTTCGCCGAAGCGGTCGAGGCAGTTCGCGCCGGCGGGGTCTTCACGACCCACACCCCCGTACCCGCCGGCATCGACCGTTTCGAACGCTCCGTGATGGAACGTTACTTCGGTCGGTTCGCGACCGAGTGTGGCACCGATTTCGCCACGCTGATGAATCTCGGTCATCGCGATGACGAGCCCGACGACACGCGTTTCAACATGGCCGTCATGGGCCTCCACCTCGGCGGCCGTTCGAATGGTGTCGCCCAGCTGCACGGCGAGGTGAGCCGTGAGATGTTCGGCGGTCTGTGGCCCGACATCCCGATCGACGAGGTGCCGATCGGCGCGATCACCAACGGTGTGCACGCTCACACCTGGGTGAGCGATCCGATCGATGCGATCCTTCGACAGTCGGTCGGCGGTGTGTGGGACGGTGCCGACGAGGCATCGTGGAAAGGTGTCGAATCGGTGCCCGCCGCTGACATCTGGGCCGCGCGCCGCGTGGGTCGCGCCCAGTTGGTGGAGTTCGTCCGCTCACGCCTCGGCGACGCCCTGTTGGATCCCGACGCGCTCACGATCGGCTTCGCTCGTCGATTCGCGACGTACAAGCGCGCCACGCTCTTGCTGTCCCAGCCCGACCGCCTTCGCGAGATGCTGCTCCATGCCGACCGCCCGGTGCAGTTCGTCTTCGCAGGCAAGGCCCACCCGGCCGATCAGCCCGGCAAGGACATGATCCGAGAGATCGAGTTGTTCGCCCGTCACCTCGATGTCGGCCATCGATTCCTCTTCATCCCCGACTACGACATGGCGGTCGCCCGCCTGATGTACCACGGCTGCGACGTGTGGTTGAACAACCCACGCCGCCCGCTCGAGGCCTGCGGCACCAGCGGCATGAAGGCAGCACTGAACGGGGCCTTGAACTGCAGCGTTCTCGACGGATGGTGGGACGAATGCTTCGATGGTCAGAACGGCTGGGCGATCGCCTCAGCCGACGACGACCCCGACACCGCTCGGCGCGATCTCCGCGAAGCGACCAGTCTGTTCGGTCTGCTCGAACGCGAGATCGTGCCGCTGTTCTACCAGCGCAATGGTGACGGTGTTCCCCACGGCTGGGTCGATGCTATGAAGCACAACTGGACCTCACTCGGGCCGTTCGTCACGGCAGCGAGGATGGTCCGCGACTATGTCACGGAGCTCTACGAGCCGGCGGCTGCCAGTGCTGCGGCCACGTCCGCCGACCAATGGGCCCAAGCCCGATCGCTCGCATCGTGGAAGCAGTCGATCGAGGCGAACTGGCAGAACATCAGGGTGTCGAGCGTCGAAGGTGACACGGGTCCCGCCCACGAAGGTGACGAACGTGCCGCTCGCGCCCATCTCTACCTGAACGGGCTGCACGCAAGCGATGTGAACGTGCAGTTGTTGCACGGTTCGATCGACTCGACGGGCGAGTTCGTCGGGCGCCCAGAGGCGATCTCGATGACCCCGGCCGACGGCGACATGTACGAGTGCACCTACCAGGTGCACGCCGCCGGCCCTTATGGATTCACCGTTCGGGTGCTGCCCACCCACCCCGCTCTCATCTCCACCGTCGAGATGGGCAAGGCCGCCTGGGCCAGCTGACGGGTCTGCATCGCCAGTCGTGGGTGACGCGAGGTTCACCACGCGTCGATCGGTCCCGACCGTTACCATCGGGCGATGGGGAAGATCGTGGTTGCAGGCGGTGGTCTGTGTGGGTTGGCAACGGCGATGATGCTGGCCGACGACGGCCATGAAGTGACGGTGCTCGAGCGCGACGGCATGGCACCGCCCGCCGATCCGGATGCAGCGTTTCGCGACTGGGATCGTTCGAGCATCGGCCAGTTCGGCCTCGCCCACTGGTTGCTCCCGCGAGGATCGTCGATCCTCAAGACACAGCTTCCGAGTGCACACCGACTGCTCGACGATCATGGCGGCCTGCACGTCAACATCATCAAGTACCTCCTGAGCATGCAGCCAGACGCGATCGTCGAGCCCGACGACGACCGCTTCGATCAGATCACCGGCCGTCGCGCGGCGATCGAGTGGGCGATGGCCACGGCTGCGCAGGCCCAACCCGGGGTGACCATTCGCCGCGGTGAGGCCATCAGCGGCTTCGCCACGGGTTCCGCGGTGCTGAACGGGGTGCCGCACGTGAACGGTCTGCGACTGGCGAGCGGCGAGGTGGTCGACGCAGATGTGGTGATCGACGCGACCGGGCGCCGCTCGTCGACACCCTCCTGGCTTGCCGACATCGGTGCAACCGCACCGGTCGAGCACAGCGAGGACAGCGGCTTTGCGTACTACGGCCGCTACTTCCGCTCGGACGATGGCAGCACGCCGCCCATCTTTGGACCGTTGCTGGGCCCGATCGGGTCGTTCTCGATCCTCACCCTTCCTGCCGACAACGGAACGTGGGCGATCACCTTGTACGGCCGCAGCGACGACAAGCCGCTGCGCCGCTTCCGCGATCTCGACGTGTTCGAACGGGTGATCAAGGCATGTCCGCTCTACGCGCACTGGCTGAACGGCACACCGATCAGCGATCTGTCGTCGATGGCCGGCGTGGTCGATCGCTACCGCCGATTCGTCGTGGACGGGACGCCCTGCGCCACCGGGGTCCTCGTCGTCGGCGATGCCAGCTCGTGCACGAACCCATCGCTCGGCCGCGGCATCAGCCTCGGTCTGATGCACGTCGAGGAGTTGCGCGCCTCGATGGCAGAGCACTGGAGCGACCCCGTGCAGCTGGCGCTCGACTTCGATGCTCGCACCGAGGCAGTGCTGCGGCCGTGGCACGATGCCACCGCGACGGCCGATCGACGACGTCAACGCGACATGATCGCCTTCGCCGAGGGGCGTGAGTCCGATGTGGAACCGGCTACGTCGGCCGAGTCCGTGCTGAGCGCGGCAGCCGGCAGCGACCCCGTTTCGGCGCGAGCGTTCGGTGACATCATCGGACTGCTGGCCACCGAAGACGAAGTTCTCGCTCGGCCAGGCATGCGCGACCATGTCACGTCGCTGTCCAGACCTGCGGATCCGTCACCGATCCCTGGCCCTGATCGTGCCCAGCTGCTCGATCTCGTGTCCGCCTGAGCAGTCGCACCAGTCAGCGACCACCCTCCGACCGGTCAGCGACCGGTGAAGACCGCCTGACCAGGTCCGTTCTCGAGGAAGCTGGCCACTCCGATGCGGCTGTCGTCGGAGTTGAACACCTCGGTGAAGAGATGGCGCTCCAACGTCAGCCCGTCGGCGAGGATCTGTCCGAGTCCGTGGTCGACGGCCTGCTTGACGAGCGCCTGAGCGACGAGCGCGCCCTTCGCGATCTCTGCGGCCAAGGCGTATGCCCGGTCGTGCAGTTGTTCGTTGGCCACCACTTCGTCAGCGAGCCCGATCCGCAACGCCTCGTCGCTGCGCACTTGACGGCCGGTGATCATCAGCTCCTTCGCCCGGCTCGCACCGACCAGGCGAGGGAGGCGTTGCGTGCCGCCACCGCCAGGAATGATCCCCAGCAGGATCTCGGGCTGCCCGAAGACCGCCTTCTCGCCTGCGATGCGGTAGTCGCATGCCATCGCCAGTTCGCAACCACCACCGAGCGCGAAGCCGCTCACCGCGGCGATCACGAAGCAGGGCAGTGCGGCCAACGCGTCGAGGGCGGAGTGGAAGCCGACGGTGATGCGATGGCCCTCAGCGGGTCCCCCGAACTGGGAGATGTCGGCGCCAGCAGCAAAGATCCGCTCACCTCCGGTGACCACCACCGCACCGGGCAGGTCGGCGGCTAGGTCGGCCACGACCTCGCGTAGGTCGGCGAGCACCTCCTGCGACAGGGCATTCACCTTGGGGTTGTTGAGGGTGACGACCGCGACACCATCGTCGCGTCGTTCGAGGAGCACCAGTTCGGCCATATGACGGACGCTACTGCGTCACGACGATGGAGCTGCTGGCCGCGCCTCGCATCCGCGAAGCGCACGATTCGCGACCGGAACGGATCGGGCGGTCAGGCGCCGATGCCGTCGAGCATGGCATCGGCCGCGCCCCACGGGTCGAGGTGCCGTTCGAGCACCTGCTGCTGCAGGTCCTCCCAGCGTTCGCCGGTGGCGATCTGACGGGCCTTCTGCTCGAGGCGCCGGGCCACGATCTCGCGCAGCTCCTCACGCAGACGAAAGGCGCGACGGCGCTCGAGTTCTCCCGAGGCGGTGATGGCCTCGCGGTGAGCGAGCACCGTGTCCCACAGTTCCACCACGCCCTTACCCTCGGTGGCGACGACGGACATGATCGGCGGGCGCCACGAGTCGTGGGGCAGGTCACCGAGATCGAGCATCTGTTCGAGGTCGCGCCGAGTCTCGTCGGCACCCTTCCGGTCGGCTTTGTTGATGACGAACACATCGGCGATCTCCATCAGACCGGCCTTGTTGGCCTGCACGCTGTCGCCCCACCCGGGGTTCACGACGACGACGGTGGTGTCT
>JAYSLK010000878.1:0-4257 GCA_043725585.1 Actinomycetota bacterium | reverse complement strand
GAACCCAGGCACGACCCACCCTGCACGTTGCCCTGCCCGCGCAACGGGTTCACACCGACACCTTCGCGGCCGATCATGCCGGTCGCCATCGTGAGGTTGCCGAGACACATCACGCCCGTGGAGCCCTGGGAGTGTTCGGTCACGCCGAGGCCGTAGTAGATGGTGGAGTTCGGACCGGCGGCGTAGATGCGGGCCAGTCGGCGGATGTCGTCGGGTTCGAGCCCTGCCTCGGGACCGACGATGTCGGGCGAGTAGCGATCGTCGCCGACGAGGTCCATCCACAGTCCGAAGTCGTCGCCGTCGCAGCGGGCCTTCACGAACGCCTCGTCGTACAGGCGCTCGCGAACGATCACGTGCGCCACGGAGTTGAGCACGAGCACGTTGGTGCCGGGCCGGAGCGCCAGGTGCACTTCCGCCTGACAGTGCGGGGAATCGACCGTCTCGGTGCGGCGCGGGTCGATCACCAGCAGCCGAGCACCGCGGCGAATCGCGCGCTTCATCATCGACCCGAACACGGGATGACCTTCGGTGGGGTTCGCGCCAACCACGAGCACCACATCGGACTGGAGGATCGAGTCGAAGTGCTGCGATGCAGCGCCGGCGCCCAACGTGGCCGACAGGCCGAACTGCGTCGGCGAGTGGCAGATCCTCGAGCAGTTGTCGATGTTGTTGTTGCGCAAAGCCACACGCGCGAACTTCTGCATGAGGAAGATCTCCTCGTTGGTGCAGCGCGACGACGACACCGCGCCCACCGACGTGGTGCCGTGTTCGGCCTGGATGCGCTTGAACTCACCGGCGGCATATGCGAACGCTGTGGGCCAGTCGACTTCCTGCCAGGGATCGTCGACGCTCTTGCGGATCATGGGCGTCTTGATGCGATCCGGGTGCTGGTAGTAGTCGAAGGCGAACCGTCCCTTCACGCAGCTGTGCCCGTGGTTGGCCTTGCCTTCCTTCCACGGGATCATGCGGACGATGCGCTCGTCGATGGTCTCGGCCTTGAAGCCACATCCGACGCCGCAGTAGGCGCACGTGGTGGTGACAGAACAATCGGGCCTAACGGGAATCGGCACGGTGGTACCCCTCTGGGAACAGGCTCTTTTCGATGAGCGCATCGCTGGGACACGCCTGGACGCACGCTCCGCAACTCACGCACTCGGAGGCGAGGAACGACTCGTTCTGGCTGGGCGACACGTTGGAGGCGAAACCGCGTCCGGCGATGGTGAGCGCGAAGGTTCCCTGGATCTCCTCACAGGCCCGCACGCAGCGGCTGCACACGATGCACTTGGCGGGATCGAACACGAAGTACGGATTCGACTCGTCGACCGCGGCGTCGGCGTGGGTGTCGCCCCCACGGTAGGGATGGTCGACGGGAAGCCCTGCCTCGAGCCCCACCTGGGCGAGCGTGGTGTGGAACTGACTCCACCCGCCGTCGATGTCGCTGTCGGGATAGTCGGACAGGTACAGCTCGACCACGCCTCGCCGCAGCTTGGTGAGCTGCTCGCTCGTGGTGCGCACCACCATGCCGTCCTCGACCGGCGTGGTGCAGCTGGCCGGATATCCACGTCGACCGTCGATCTCCACCAGGCACACTCGGCACGAGCCGAAGCACTCGATGGTGTCGGTCGCGCAGAGCTTGGGCACCGATGCGCCCGCTGCCGTGGCCGCGAGCAACACCGAGCTCCGGGCGGCAACGGTGGTGTCGACACCGTCGATCGACAGGGTGACCGGTCGACCATCGCGGGGCGGCGTGCCGAGGTCGATGCCGTCGCGCAACTCGCGCAACTCGTTCCAGATGAACGTCATCGGGTCACCTCCGTCGCGAGACCGAAGTCGTCGGGGAACAGTCGCAACGCGCTGCGCACCGGGTACGGCGTCAGGCCGCCCAACGCGCACAGCGAGCCGTGTTCGAGCACATCGCACAGGTCGAGCAGCTGCCGATGATTGGCATCGCGTCTGGTTCCGGCCGAGATGCGGTCGATCAGCTCGACTCCCCTGGTGGATCCGATACGACACGGTGTGCACTTGCCGCAGCTCTCGACGGCGCAGAACTCCATCGCAAAGCGAGCTTGAGCGGCCATGTCGACCGACTCGTCGAACACGACCATGCCGCCATGCCCGAGCAGGCCTCCGGCGGCACTGATGGCTTCGTAGTCGAGGGCGACATCGAGGCCGGCGTCGTCGAAGTACGCACCGAGCGGGCCACCCACCTGTACCGCCCGCAATGGCCGTCGGCTCCGGGTTCCTCCGCCGAAGCCTTCCACCAGCTCGCGCAGCGTGATGCCGAACGGCACTTCGATCAACGCGCCTCGAGCGATGTTGCCGGCCAGTTGCACGGCCAGGGTGCCCTTCGATCGTCCCACCCCGTGCGCCGCGTACGCGGCTCCACCGTTGGCGAGGATCCACGGCACCGAGGCGAAGGTGAGGATGTTGTTCACCACGGTGGGTTTGCCGTAGAGCCCCTCGAGCGCGGGGAGTGGCGGCTTGAACCGGACCGTGCCGCGCTTGCCTTCGATGCTCTCCAGCATCGACGTCTCCTCGCCACAGATGTAAGCCCCGGCACCCACTCGGATCTCGACGTCGAACGACACCCCCGAACCCGCGATCGACGCGCCGAGCCAACCAGCGGCACGGGCGGTATCGATGGCGGCCTGGGTCGTGGCGATGCTGTGCGGGTACTCCGAGCGAATGTAGATCACGCCGTGGGCAGCGCCGACTGCGTGCGCGGCGATCGTCATGCCTTCGAGCAGGCAGAACGGGTCGCCCTCGAAGATCATCCGGTCGGCGAAGGTGCCCGAGTCGCCCTCGTCGCCGTTGGCGACGATGTACTTCGGAGTGGCTGCCGCATCGGCCACCGTGCGCCACTTGATGCCGGTGGGGAACGCCGCGCCGCCTCGACCGCGTAGCCCGGATGCCTCGATCTCGACGAGCACCTCGTGGGGGCTCGCTGTCAACGCCCGCCGCAGTCCTTCGTAGCCACCATGGGCCAGGTAGTCGTCGAGCGAACGCGGATCGACTACGCCGTGCCGAGCGAACGTGAGGCGGGTCTGCGCGGCGAACTCGGGGATCGACTCGACCGGTCCGAGCGCGAGCGCGTGACCAGCGCCGCTCAGGAAGCCGGCCTCGAACAGCGACGCGACGTCGTCCGCTGCGACCGGTCCGTAGCCGTGACGAACACCGTCGATGTCGACCTCGACCAACGGGTCGAGCCAGAACAGACCTCGCGACCCGTTGCGAACGACACGCACATCGAGCGAGCGCCGGGCTGCCTCGTCGGCGATTGCGGCGGCGACCTCGTCGGCACCGAGCGCGATCGCGATGGCATCGCACGGCACGTAGACGGTGGCGGTCATGAGGCGCTCCGGGTGCGGGCTGCCACCTGGGCGACCTTGGCCTCGGTCAGCCGGCCAACGGGCTGGTCATCGATCAGCAGCGCGGGCGAGGCGGCGCACAACCCCAAGCAGTACGCAACGTCGAGCGTGACGGACCCATCAGCCGAGGTCTCGCCTGTCGCACAACCGAGTGCGGCTTCGAGCGCCGGCCAGAGATCGCGCCCTCCGGCGGCCTGGCACGACTCTGCCTGGCACACCTTGACGTGATGGCGGCCACCGGCCTCGGTGCGGAAGTCGTGGTAGAAGCTGATGACGCCATGCACCTCGGCGCGCGACAGGCCGAGCGCCTTTGCAATCGGACGGACGGTTGCGGCCGGGACGTAGCCGAGCCGGTGTTGGAGTGCGTGCAGGATCACCAACAAGCGGGTGCGGTCTCCGCCGCCGACCGACAACGCTGCCTCGACCGCAGCAGCCTGATCGTCAGGCAGCGGCACAACGCTCTGTTTTGGTCGTCGAGCGATCGGCTCTTCGCGCACCAGGTCCTCCGCGCTCAGCGGCCAACCCGATGGCTGGCCCAAGACCAAACAATCGTACCGGCTTCGCGACACCTGGTGCGACCGTCGAGATTGTCGCTCCCCGCGTTGAACGACGACGCTGGCTCCCAATGACTCGGCCGGGCTGAAGCCGGTGAACCGTGGAAACAAGGCCGGTGGACCGTGAGATCGGTTCGGAGCCCTCGGTCAACCCTGCACCTGCGGTTGGCGTGGGTGCTTTGGCGAGCACAGCGAGGCAGTCCCGGTCGGCCAGGTCACCGAATGCTTCGAGCGCCGCCGGGTAGTACTCGCGTAACGCGCTGCGCAGCGCGTTGGTCTGGCGGGTGCGGGTCCAGATCAGGTTCTGGTGTCCTCTGGCCATGATCCGGATCGCT
>JAYSLK010000877.1:0-2190 GCA_043725585.1 Actinomycetota bacterium | reverse complement strand
CATCTGGCGCACGATCAGTTCGATGTGCTTGTCGGAGATCGACACACCCTGGTCGCGGTAGACCTTCTGCACCTCTTCCACGAGGTACAGCTGAGTCTCACGGATGCCCTTGATCTCCATGATCTCCTTCGGGTCGAAGGGACCGTCGGTGATCGGATCACCGGCCTTGACCTCCTGGCCGTCGGCCACGATCGGCCGGCTGCCCGACGGGAGCACGACGGTGTGCTCGTCGCCCTGGTCGTCGACCACCGAGACCGGAATGCCCTTGCCTTCGTCTTCGGCGATGCGCACCACACCCGACGCACGGGCGAGCCGCGCCGAACCCTTCGGGGTACGACTCTCGAACAGTTCGACGACGCGAGGCAGACCGCCGGCGATGTCCTTGCCCATCGCCACACCACCGGTGTGGAACGTACGCATGGTGAGCTGAGTACCAGGCTCGCCGATCGACTGCGCTGCGATGACGCCCACCGCTTCGCCGAGTTCGATCGACTTGCCGGTTGCGAGCGAACGCCCGTAGCACAGCGCACACACACCGAGCTCGGCGTCGCAGGTGAGCACCGACCGCACCCGCATGCGGGTGATGCCGGGATCGTCGCGGAGCGCGGCCATCTCGGGGTCGCCCACCAACGTGTTGCGCTTCAACACGGTGCCATCCGAGAGGGTCATGTCGTTCAGCAGCGCGCGGCCGAAGAGCTTCGTCTCGAGGTATGCCCGCTTGTTGGCCGTGTCGACGCCGACGTTCTCGATCCACACACCGAGGTGCGAACCGCAGTCGATCTCACGGACGATGAGCTCCTGGGCGACGTCGACGAGACGACGGGTGAGATAGCCCGAGTCGGCAGTACGCAGGGCGGTGTCGACCAGGCCCTTGCGGGCACCCGGAGTGGCGATGAAGTACTCGAGGGTCTCGAGTCCTTCACGGAAGTTCTTCTTGATCGGACGCGGGATCATGTCGCCACGAGGGTTGGCCACGAGGCCACGCATGCCGGCGATCTGGCGCATCTGGGTCATGTTGCCTCGAGCGCCGGAGCCGACCATCATGTCGATCGGGTTGAAGCGCTGCGCCTTGAACTCGAGCTCCATCGCCTTCTGCACCTCGGCGGTGGCATCGGTCCAGATGCGCACTTCCTGCTGGCGCCGCTCGCCGTCGGTGATGATGCCCCGCTTGAACTGGGTCTCGACCTTGTCGGCCTGGGCCTCGTGACGATCGAGGATCTCGCGCTTGGACTTCGGGGTCTTGACGTCGTCGATCGACACGGTCAGACCGCTCTGTGCCGCCCAGCGGTAGCACACGTTCTTGATCGCATCGAGGGCCTCGGCCACTTCGGACTTCTTGTAGTTGTCGGAGAGGCGCTCGACGATGACGCCCATCTCCTTCTTCTTGATGAGCTCGTTGATGTGGCCGAAGCGCTTCGGGTAGTCGGCCGGCAGCGCCTCCTCGAACAGGAGCCGACCCGGCGTCGTGTCGAAGATGTCGGTCGTGCCGTCCGGCATCGGGCGGCGCATCGTGATCTTCTCGTGGATGTTGAGGGCGCCTTCGTCGAGTGCACGCAACACCTCCCACAGGTGGCGGAACACGCGAGGCGTGGTGCCCACGGCGTCGAGCTCTTCGGTGAGGTAGTACCCACCGATGATGAGGTCCTGGCTGGGGGTCACGATCGGGCGACCCGACGCCGGCGACAAGATGTTGTTGGCGCTGAGCATCAGCACCCGGGCCTCGGCCTGGGCCTCGGCCGACAACGGCACGTGGATGGCCATCTGGTCACCGTCGAAGTCGGCGTTGAACGCGGTGCAGACCAGCGGGTGGATCTGCAGGGCCTTGCCCTCGACGAGCACGGGCTCGAAGGCCTGGATGCCGAGGCGGTGCAGCGTTGGCGCACGGTTGAGGAGCACCGGGTGCTCCTTGATCACGTCTTCGAGGACGTCCCACACCTGCGGGCGCCGGCGCTCGACCATGCGCTTCGCACTCTTGATGTTCTGCGCGAGCTCCTGGTCGACGAGGCGCTTCATCACGAACGGCTTGAACAACTCGAGTGCCATCAGTTTCGGCAGACCGCACTGGTGCAGCTTCAGCGTCGGGCCGGCCACGATGACCGAACGGCCGGAGTAGTCGACGCGCTTGCCGAGCAGGTTCTGACGGAAGCGACCCTGCTTGCCCTTCAGCATGTCGGAGAGCGACTTGAGCGG
>JAYSLK010000876.1:0-6075 GCA_043725585.1 Actinomycetota bacterium | reverse complement strand
CACCGGTGCCATCGTTGGTCGCGCCGAGATCGTTGACCACGACCTTGGCCCCCTCTGCAGCGAAGAGCAGCGCGTGCTCTCGTCCGATGCCGCGCCCGGCACCGGTGATGATCGCGACGCGGCCGTCGAGTGCGCCCATGTGCGGAACCCCTGTCTGCAGTGTGTCTGTGTTGATTGAGTGTGTGCCAGTGACCGTGTGATCACGCCGCGTGGCGGCGATCATCGTTGGCCAGTGGCGACACGATGACCCGGGCCGCACGCTAGCGAGAACAGCTCGACCGACGCGATTCGAGGGTCGTCGCCCGGTCGGGCATCGACGGCTGCGCTCGATGGCCTCGATCTCGAAGGCTTCATTCGACGGCCTGCCCCGTACATCCACGCGACGTCGGGCTATGGCACCTCGCCCGCGGCAGGAGCTGCAACGGCGAAGGTGAGGTCGATCAACGTGCCGCGGGGGAACGTCGCTCCTCCGCCGATCGAGATGCCGCCCACCTCGGCCAGCACGTTCACCCCTGCCAGATCGCCCTTGACCTGACCGATTCCGAGACCGGCAGCGGCGAGCGCATCGGTCGCCGCCTGCACATCCAGGCCAGCGAGCGGCGGGACGGCCACGAAGTCGGGGCCTTTCGACACGACGATCGACACGGTGCTGCCCGGCGGCAGTTCGGTGCCGGCATCGGGGTTCTGGGCGACGACCGCTCCGACAGGAACGTCGGCGCTGAACTCCTCCGACGCATCCACCACCAGGTCGACCGCCTGCAGCGCCGCGGTGGCATCGGCGGCCGCCAGCCCGACCGTCTCCGGCACCACGCGTGGCGCTGGTCCGGCGGAGACGACGACCACGATCGGCGTCCCCGGGAGCACGGTGTCGCCTGCCCGCACCGCCGGCTGGTCCGTGACGCTCCAGGACACAATCTCATCGACAGGCACGTCGTCGCTGAACGATCGATCGCCCACCTCGAGCACGAGGCCGAGCTGCAACAGGTCGGCAGTGGCCTGATCGACGGTGAGGCCGACGATCTCGGGCAACACCCTGGGCGCGGGTCCGGAGCTCACCACGAGCGTGAGATCGTCGCCCTCATCGAGCGTCGTTCCGCTCGGCGGGTCGGTACGGATCACGAGGCCGGCTGCGATGCCGTCGTCGGATTCGGGGACGACCAGCACGTTCCAGCCGAACTCGCTGATCATGTTCAGTGCTTCGCCCTGCGCGACGAGGGCGAGATCGGGAACGTCGTTCGACACGGTGCGCCCCGACCACCACGCGGCGCCGGCGACTGCGACTGCGACGACAGCGACCACGACGATGGCGAGCACCACGAACGGGCCGCGACGCCGTCGGCCGCTCGCTCCCAACTCGGTATCGACCGATTCGGACGGGGACAGATGTTCAACGCGATCTGCTGGCGCGTCTGGCAGGTCTGGCTCGTCTGGCGCGTTGGGCTGGTCCGGCTCGTCTGGCAGGTCTGGCTGGTCGGGCACGTCGGGCGATTCGATCGCCGGCTCGATGCCGACATCGGCGCCTGCCAGTGCCACCGGCCCCTCGGTCAGGTCGGTCGCGTGGGTTGCGTGGGTTGCGTCGGTGATGCCATCGGCGCAGACACCGGAGACGGCTCCCGGTGGGGTGACGGGGGGTGCATCCGTTGGAGCGACGTTCACCGCCGATGACGACGAGGACGGCGAGGACGAGCCGCGGGCAGGGTCGGGCAGCCATGGCTTCGGTGCGACACCATCGGACACGTCCGGCCGATCGGCTTCGGACCCACCGTCAGCGTCGCCCGGATCGCTGACCGAAGCCTCGCTGACCGGTGCCTCGCTGACCGGTGCCTCGCTGACCTGGGTGACCGATCGACGGAGCATCCCGGTCGGCGAGGTCGGGTCGGGGCCGGCGGGAGCTGATGCGAACAGACCTCCACCGACCAGCGCCAACGGCGCCGGGCGCGGCAACTTCTCCGCCGCCTGGTGCAGTGCCCGTCCGAACTCGGCCGCCGACGAACGATCGTCGCCGTCGGGACGGCCCGCACGCTCCAGCACCGCAGCGAGCGGGCCGAGGTCGGCCGACACCGGCATGAGCTTGTCGACCCGGTTCGACAGTGTTGCCACCGACGAGTCCCCGACGAACGGGAGTTGGCCGGTCACGGCCTCGAGCAAGCACAAGCACAGGGCGTACACGTCGCTTTTCGTCGTCGGTTCGAGCCCCTTCGCCTGCTCCGGCGACGCGAACTTCGCCTTCTCGATGTTCACCCCGGTTGGTTCGACCCACCATGCATCACTGACCAACTGCGCGAGGCCGACATCGGCAAGGCGGAGCCGACCGTCGATACCGAAGACGAGGTTCGCGGGCCGAATGTCGCCGTGCACCAGACCGAGCCGATGGGCGGCGTCGAGCCCTCGGCAGACATCGAGGCCGATCATCACCACCTGAGAGGGGCTGAGTTGGCGGCCACGGTCGCGGAGGTCGCGAAGGCTTCCTCCGGCGAGGTTCTCGCACACCACGAAGTAAACCGTCCGACCGCTCCACGTCGCGGTGCCCGTCTCGATGACCTCGGTGAGGTTCGGATGCCGCGCCGTCAGGACCTGTGCCATGGTCTCGTGGAACCGCTCCTCGAATCCAGGTCGAGCGCAGATGTCGGGATGGATGATCTTCACGGCGACCGCGCGGTCGGTCACGATGTCGTGCGCCTCGAACAACGCGACGTCGGTGGCGGTGCCGCGCCTGCCGAGGAGCTGGAAGCGGTGCGCGAACACCCGCCCACCGGCGGAGCGTTCGATCGGCCCGGTGGCATCGATCGGCCCACCTGCGGCCGACGTGGGTTGGCTGGCCTGTCCGGCCTGGTGATCGGACGGATCGGCGTCCGGCAGATTCCTCGGAGACCCGTCCTCATCGCTCATCGGAACCGCGACGCTAGCGGCTCCGCTGCACGCTGGGGGCGCGTTGCCGCGCTCGCTCGCCGGCCCCGTGCAATCGGTCGCCGAGTGCCGGCGACGGTGGAAACGCGCCCAGCAGGCGCGAGACTGGGGATCGTGCCGACCACGATCGCACCGACCGACCAACAGCCCGATGACCATGATCCCGCCGGCGGACCAACGTCGCCGTCGGCTGGGGCAACCCTGGAGCGTTCGGCGCTCGGGCGTTCCACCGAACAGCTCGCCGCACCCGAGCGCGATCCCGAGCGCGACGGCGCAGCGATGTCGACCGTTCGTGGTCGCCGCCGCCTCGATGTGAAGATGTTGGTCGCCAGCTTCGGCATCGCCGTCGGCCTTGTCGTGATCGTCCTCGGCGTGTTCAGGTCGGTGACCGGCCGGGAACAACAGGGTCTCCCCGACGCGATCGAGAACATCGACCCCATCAGCGGCGCCGCCCAGGTTCCGCAGCAGACCCGTGTGTTCGTCGACCTGGTGAACGGCTACGAGGCGGTCATGATCGTCGACGACGTCGAGCTCGACGTGTTCTCCCTCGACGGCGAGGTGGATCAGAAACCACCAGCGCTGGGCGGCGAGCAGGAAGAAGTCATCGTTCCGCCAGGCGCGATCTACGAGCCCGGCAACAACACGCTCACCTTCGTGCCCGGTCCGTCACAACCGATCGAAGCCTTTGACACCGGCGTGCACTCGGTGACGATCCGCTACTGGCTCACCGCCGACGGGCCGGATCGGTCGCGCACCTTCACGTGGACCTTCTACGTGGTCTGACGTCACCTGGTCTGACGTCACCTGGTCTGAGGCAGCTCACCGGATTCGAGCAGTGCCACGAATCCTGCCTCGTCCAGCACCGGGATGTTGAGGTCGGTCGCCTTGGTGACCTTGCTGGCGCCTGGTTCGGCACCGACCACCACGGCGAACGTCTTCGCGCTGACGCTCCCAGGGCTCTTGCCGCCGCGACCCTTGATCGCCGCCTCGGCTTCGTCGCGCGAGAACCCCGCCAACGACCCGGTGACCACAACGGCCCTGCCCGCGAGCACCTGCGGGAGCCGGCTCACCTCGACGTTGCCGAACTCGACGCCGGCGATCCGGAGCTTGTCGATCATCGCCCGGTTGATGTCGTTCGCGAACCAGCGGACGATCGATGCCGCGATGGTGGGACCCACGCCATCGGTGGTGGCCAGATCGGCCTCCGACGCAGCCATCACCGCATCGAGGGTGCCGAATGCGACGCTGATGACCTCCGATGCTGACGGTCCGAGCCCTTTGATCCCAAGTGCGGTGAGCACTCGGGGAAGTGGTCGGGCACGTGAAGCTGCGATCGACTCCACGAGCTTCTCGGCGCTCATTCGGGCAAAACCGTCGAGCTGCAGCAGCTGGTCGACGGTGACGGAGTAGATGTCGGCAGGATCGCTCACCAGACCGGCCTCGCTGAGCTGCAGGACCGTGCGCTCACCGAGACCCTCGATGTCCATCGCTCCACGCGACGCGAAGTAGATGATGCGCTGGACGCGTTGATAGGGGCACGACGGCTCGACACATCGGGTGTCGGCTTCGCCCTCTGGGCGAAGGAGCTCGCTGTGGATCGAGCACGGACACGTGGTGGGAAAGCGCCATTCGGGCAGTCCCGCAGGTCGCAGAGCGAGCACCGGTCCGACGACTTCGGGGATCACATCACCGGCCTTGCGCACGATGACCGTGTCTCCAGGGCGGACGTCCTTGGCACGCACCTGATCCTGGTTGTGGAGGGTGGCCATCCCCACCGTGGAACCTCCGACGAACACCGGTTCCAACACGGCGAACGGTGTCGCCCGGCCAGTGCGGCCGATCGACACCTGGATGTCGCGGAGGATCGTCGTCCGTTCCTCCGGCGGGAACTTGTACGCGATGGCCCAACGGGGAGCCCGCGAGGTGAACCCCAGCTGCTCGCGCTGTCCGAGATCGTCGATCTTGACCACCGCCCCGTCGATCTCGTACGGGAGATCGTGACGGTGCTCCTGCCAGTGCTGGCAGAACTCGTCGACCCCGGCGAGGTCGTCGACGACACGGATCTCGGGATTCACCGGTAGCCCGAGCGAATCGAGGAAGTCGAGGGTCTGTCGATGCGTCTCGAACACGGGACCGCCCACGACCTCACCCAGTTGGTAGCACCAGAAGCTGAGCTCACGCGAGGCCGTGACCTTCGGATCCTTCTGTCGCAGGCTGCCCGCCGCCGCGTTGCGCGGATTGGCGAAGCGCGGCTGGCCCGCAGCCATCGTGCGCTCGTTGAGCGCCTCGAAGCTGGCGAGCGACATGTAGACCTCACCGCGCACCTCGACCACTTCCGGAGCGCCAGCCGGCAACCGGCGCGGCAACCCCGAGATCGTTGCCACGTTGGCCGTGACGTCTTCGCCCACGCGACCGTCGCCGCGGGTGGCGGCCTGGACGAACCGCCCACCTTCGTACCTGAGGCTCATGGCGAGCCCGTCGATCTTCAACTCGCAGACGAACCGGGCCGACGGGGGCACGATCGGATCAGGCGATCCCGACTCGTCCGGCTGACCACGCCGATGAGATGCACCAGCAACGTCGAGTGCACCGTCTGCTGCGGGGCGTGGACCGAGTTGGCCGATCGCAGTCTGACGCGCCGCGGCACCGAGCCCCTTGGCAACCCGTTCGCCCCACGCGGTGAGCTCGTCGATGTCCATCGCATTGTCGAGACTGGTCATCGGCACGCGGTGCGAGACCGGCGCGAAAGTGGCCCCGAAGGTCGCTGCACCGACCCGTTTGGTGGGCGAATCGGGCCAGACCAGGTCGGGATGGAGGTCCTCGAGCCACCGCAGGGAGCGGACCAACTCGTCGTACTCGGAGTCGCTGACCTCGGGGTCGTCGAAGCCGTAGTAGCGCTCGTCGTGATGGCGGATGAGGCCGATCAGCTCGGCGATCTGCGCCGCCGGGTCACCTGAAGTCGTCACGGAGGCGAGTGTAGGCAACGGGTGTCACGGCGGTTTGGGCGATGCCGGAGCGAGCGTCACGCACCGAGGACGAAACGCGAGGCGGTGGCCTGATCACGGACGCGCCTGCTCACCTCGCCCGTGACCCGATGCACCCGTTCGGCAACCGAGGGTGTGTGCATGCCGAGTCCGCATTCTGGCGTCACGAGGCACTGTGTACGTA
>JAYSLK010000875.1:0-6952 GCA_043725585.1 Actinomycetota bacterium | reverse complement strand
CAGCCAGTCGCCGTCGAGGCTCAAGGCGGTGCGCAGGCGATGTGCCATCTGGTCGCGGGCGAGCTCGTCATGGAAGTTGGCGCTGATGATGCTCCCGTCCGGAGCGCTCCACTCCATGACGCCGTCGAAGCGAGGGAAGTACACCGGGCGTACGACGCCGCCGTCTCGGAGCGCGTCGGCATACCCGTACGTGTAGTGGCTGCAGGCCGTGTCGCCCTCCGCCGTGGCCTCGTAGGTGACGAACGGAATCGACGCAGAGTCGCTACGGAACGGGGTGCCGCTGAGGCAGAGCCGCCGGTGGGCCGGTTCGAAGGCCTGGCGGATCGTGTCGCCCCAGGCCTTGTCGTCCCCGGCGTGATGGATCTCGTCGAGGATCACGAACGCATCGGTGGCGAGCCCGCGCAGCACCTTCGCCGTGCCGGATGTGGCGACGTGCTGGTACGTCGTGACCAGGCCGTGCACGTCTCGGGCCAGGCCGCCGGCTGGGGTCCAGTCGGGATCGAGCTCGAGGCCGATGCGATGCGCCGCCTGCGCCCACTGCGCCTTCAAGTGGCTGGTGGGGGCGACGACGATCAGTCGCCGGCGCTCGTGGCCCAGCGCCCAACGAGCGCACGCCAGGGCGAAGGTCGTCTTGCCGGCGCCCGGTGTGGCGACCGCCAGGTAGTCGCGGGTCTCGTGGCTGGTGAAGCGATCGAACGCCGTCCGTTGCCATGGCCGCAACCGCACGCTCGGCGCTCCCCCCAGAGCGGTGCCTGTGGTTCCCGTGGCGGGGGAATCGGCCGCATGAGGCGGCGTGACGGGTGTGGTGGGTGTCGACATGGGGCCGCACAGTCTGCCGTGGAAGCGACCACGGAGCCACGCGTTTCCACGACGCACTCCCTCTGCGGCTGCGTTCGTGGTGTGACACCCCGGTCGTAGCCTGGCGCGGTGGCTCATCATCCCGTGCTCGACCGGTTCTCGCCGGCCGTGCGCGCGTGGTTCGCGTCGTCGTTCCCCGAGCCGACACCGCCGCAGGTGCAGGGTTGGCCGCACATCATCGGTGGCGCTCACACGCTCATCTGCGCCCCCACCGGTTCCGGCAAGACGCTCACCGCGTTCCTCGCGTCGATCGACCGGCTCACCACCACTCCTCCACCCGATGCGAAGCAGCGCACCAGGGTGCTCTACATCTCTCCGTTGAGGGCGCTGGCGTTCGACGTCGAGAAGAACCTGCGCTCACCGTTGATGGGCATCGCCCTGGCCGCCGAGCGGCTGGGCGAGGCCTTCGTCGAACCGGTGGTGGCGATGCGTACCGGCGACACCTCGGCCAAGGATCGTCAGGCGCTCATCCGTCGCCCGCCCGACATGTTGATCACCACGCCCGAGAGCCTCTACCTCATGCTCACCTCGTCGGCGCGCGACACCCTCGTCAACGTCGAGACCGTCATCATCGACGAGATCCACGCCATGGCCGCGACCAAGCGCGGCGCGCATCTTGCGATGTCGCTCGAACGACTCGAGCAGGTCACCGCGTCGCCGCCGCAGCGGATCGGCCTGTCGGCGACGCAGCGCCCGCTCGAGGAGGTTGCCCACTTCCTCGGTGGTCACACCGACGACGGGGGCCTGCGGCCCGTGGTGATCGTCGATGCAGGCATCCGCAAGACACTCGAGATCGATGTGGTGGTGCCGGTCGAGGACATGGGCGACCTCGGGAGCGCCTCTGCTCCGGGCATCGACGTGCGCAGCGGACCGCTGGGATCGGTCGCGCCTGCCCGCACCAGCATCTGGCCGAGCATCTACCCGCGCATCCTCGAACAGATCCTGGCGCATCGCACCACGATCGTCTTCACCAACGCCCGGCGCCAGGCCGAGCGGCTGGCGGCGCGACTGAACGAGCTGTACGCCGACCAGCTCGCTGCGGAGCGCCAGGGTTCCGATCAGCCCGACCAGCAGGAGAGTGACCGACCGGTCGATCTGGTGAAGGCACATCACGGCTCGCTCGCACGTGAGCAGCGAGTGGTCATCGAAGACGAGTTGAAGCGAGGCACGCTGCGGGCGATCGTGGCGACGTCGAGCCTCGAGCTCGGCATCGACATGGGCGCGGTCGATCTCGTCATCCAGGTGGAGTCACCCGGAGCCGTCAGCCGCGGCCTCCAGCGCATCGGTCGCGCCGGCCACTCCGTCGGTGAGCCGAGCAAGGGCACCCTGTATCCCAAGCACCGGGGCGATCTCCTGGAAGCGGCCGTGGTGGTGCGGCGCATGCTCGACGGAGACATCGAGACCACCCGCTTCCTGCGCAACCCCCTCGACGTGCTGGCTCAGCAGATCGTCGCCCACGTCGCCATCACGGGCGATGTCACCGTCGCCGATCTGGGCCTTCTGGTGCGTCGTTGTGCGTGCTTCCACGAGCTGAGCGACGAGCTGCTGAACAACGTGCTCGATCTGCTGTCGGGCCGGTACCCCAGCGAGGAGTTCAGCGAGCTGCGCCCGCGGCTCGTGTGGGACCGCGTGAACGAGACCGTGCGCGCCCGCGAAGGATCGAGGCGCCTTGCGGTCACCAGCGGCGGCACGATCCCCGACAGGGGCCTCTTCGGCGTGTTCCTGCCCGACGGCACCCGCGTCGGCGAGCTGGACGAGGAGATGGTGTACGAGAGCCGGCCGGGCGAGACCTTCCTCCTCGGAGCGTCTACCTGGAGGATCGAAGACATCACCTTCGAGCGCGTCACGGTCACACCCGCTCCTGGCCAGCCCGGCAAGATGCCCTTCTGGCACGGTGACCGCCCCGGCCGCCCACTCGAGCTGGGCCGGGCACTGGGTGCGTTCCAACGCGAGATGCGGGCACTCGATGCCCCCGAGGCACTCGAGCAGCTCCGTGGCCGGTATCAACTCGACCCACATGCCGCGAACAACGTGTTGATGTACCTCGAGGAGCAGGCACAGTCCACCGGCGTCGTTCCCGACGACCGCACCGTCGTGGTCGAGCGGTTCCGCGACGAGATCGGCGACTGGCGGGTCTGCATCCTCAGCCCGTTCGGAACTCCCGTCCACGCCCCGTGGGCGATGGCCATCGAGCGACGTCTGATCGACCGCTTCGACATGCCGGTCGAGACGATGTGGGGCGACGACGGCATCGTGCTGCGCCTGCCCGAAGCGGCCGACCAGTTGCCCATCGAGGAGCTGATGATCGACCCCGACGACATCGACGAGCTGGTGTTGTCGTCGCTGCCGCAGACGTCGCTGTTCTCCGCCCGGTTTCGCGAGTGCGCGGCGCGTGCGCTGCTGCTGCCGCGCCGGCGTCCCGACCGACGCACGCCGCTGTGGCAACAACGCCAGCGGGCCGCCGACCTGCTCGCGGTCGCCGCGAAGTACCCCAGTTTCCCCATCCTGCTCGAGACCTCGCGTGAATGCGTCCAGGACGTGTTCGATCTCCCGGCGCTTCGCGAGGTGCTCACCCAGCTCCGCAGCCGGGCCGTCCGTGTGGTCACCGTCGACACACCGAAGGCGTCGCCGTTCGCCCAGAGCTTGCTGTTCAACTGGATCGCGGCCTACATGTACGAAGGCGACGCCCCGCTGGCAGAACGCCGTGCCGCTGCGCTCGCGCTCGATCGCGATCTGCTGCGCGACCTCCTCGGTGCCGAAGAGCTGCGCGAGCTGCTCGACCCCGGCGTGCTCGCCGACCTCGAGCTCGAGCTGCAGTGCCTCACCGATGGGCGTCGAGCGCGCGATCCCGACGAGCTGCACGACGTGCTTCGCAAGGTGGGCGACCTCAGCCGCGACGAGGTCGACCTGCGGTGCGAGGGTTCCGACGGACGGGCGTGGCTCGACGAACTGGTGCGCGCCCGACGGGCGGTCGAGTTGGGCATCGGCGATCAGATGCGATTCATCGCGGCCGAGGATGCAGCGCGGTATCGCGACGCATTGGGCTGCTCGCTGCCGCTCGGCCTGCCGCGGGCGTTCACCGAGCCGGTGCCATTGCCGTTGGAGTCGTTGGTCGCTCGCTATGCCCGCACGCATGCACCCTTCATCGCCGACGACGTCACCCGACGATTCGCCGCGCCGGGCACGCGCATCGCGGGCGCATTGGCCGCGCTCGAGGCCGATGAGCGGCTGGTTCGCGGCGAGTTCCGCCCAGGTGGTTCGGGTCGGGAGTGGTGCGACGTCGACGTGCTGCGGCAGCTTCGACGTCGTTCGCTGGCGATGCTGCGTCGCGAGGTCGAGCCGGTCGAGCCCGACGCGTACGCCCGCTTCCTCACCCAATGGCACGGCATCCCGGCCGAACGGCGCGGTCTCGAGGCGGTCGTCGAAGCGCTCGGGCTGGTCCAGGGTGCCGCGGTGGTGGCCAGTTCGCTCGAGTCCGAGGTGTTGCCGAGCCGCGTGCGCGGGTACCGTCCGTCCGACCTGGACGAGCTGTGCACCTCGGGTGAGATCATCTGGATCGGCGCCGGATCGGTCGGAGCCCACGACGGGCGGGTTCGGCTGTTCTTCGCCGACCAGCTGCCGCTGTTGGCACCCTCGATCGAACCGCTCGACGCTCCCACAGGTCCGGTGCACGACGCGATCCGCGTCTTGTTGGCCGAGCGCGGTGCCAGCTTCTGGACACAGCTCCGCACGGCCGCGCCGAGCGCCACCGAAGGCGAGGTGCTGACAGCGCTCTGGGATCTGGTCTGGGCCGGCGAGGTCACCAACGACACGCTCGCGCCGCTGCGGGCAGTCGTCGGTGGTGCCCGCACCGGCGCGCCGAAGCCATCGGCTCGCGCTGGCCGGCCACGGCCTGGTCGGCTCACCCGCATCGGGCCGCCGGCCGGCGCAGGCCGCTGGAGTCTCGTCGCACCGTTGCTCCTGCCGGCACCTCGACCCACCGAGGCCGCTCATGCGGCCGCCCTGCAGATGCTCGAGCGTTACGGTGTGGTGACTCGCGAGGCCGTGCTCGCCGAGAACGTCGTCGGTGGATATGCGGGTGTCTACGGCGTGCTGAAGGTGCTCGAAGAGCGTGGTCACACGCGGCGCGGCTACTTCGTCGCCGGACTCGGGGCGGCCCAGTTCAGCGTGCCCGGTGCGGTCGATCGCCTGCGGGCCGTGCGTGAGGCGCCCGACCCGGAGCTGCACCCCGACGACGTGCCTGCGGCGCTCGTCCTCGCGTCCACCGACCCCGCCCAGCCGTTCGGCGCGGCGCTGCCGTGGCCGGCTTCGCCCGGTCGACCGGCGCGGTCAGCTGGGTCGATCGTCGTGGTGTGGCAGGGTCGACCGCTGGTCTGGTTCGATCGGCGCTCGCACCATCTGGTCACCTTCCCTGACGCGCTCGACCAGTGGGGCGGACCCGCATGGGCCGACGCGTTGGCGGCCAGGGTGAAAGACGGTCGGGCACGTTCGATGGAGGTGCGCAAGGTCGACGGCGACACCCTGCACGGGGCGTCGCCCATCGCCGGGGTCTTGCGTCGTGCCGGGTTCGTCGACAGCTATCGCGGCGTGGTGTTCCGGGCGAGCTGAGCCGGCTTGTCGGGTCAGCTGGCTGGGTCAGCTGGTCGGGCCGATGGCGCGCAGGCCGGCCCATGCCAGATTCGCCACGAGCCGACCCAGCTCGTCCGGGTCGAAGTCCTCGCCTCGCTCGACGAGCCGGCGCGAGACCCCTTCAGCCAGGCCGACGAGCCCGTGGGCGATCGTGCGCTGCTTCTCGTGGTCGATCTCGACCGCGATCAGCGGGGCGATCGCCGAGGCCGCCTCGGACGTGATCTTGCGGATCGCCTTGGTCGCGGCAGCATCTCGGTTGGCCTGCGTCGCGAACAACAACAAGAAGGCATCGTGGTCCTGGGCGACCCAACGGAAGTAGGCCTGGAACCCGAGTTCGGTCATGGTCTTGCCGCTGTTCGCTCCCGCAGTCGCCTTGGCGATCGCGGTGATCATCCGCAGACCGACTTCGTCGATGAGCGCCAGGTACAGGTCCTGCTTGGAGTCGAAGTGCTGGTAGAGCACGGGCTTGGTGACACCGGCGACATCGGCGACGTCGTTCATCGAGGTGCCGTGGTAGCCCTTGCGGGCGAAGACCTGGACGGCGACATCGAGGATCTGCTCGCGCCGCTCGCCTGCGGGAAGTCGGGTGTTCATAACGGTTACCCAAGGGTAACGGCCCGTAGCTCGACTGCCGCCTCGGGTGCCGCGATTTCCGGAGTTCGGACTCAGATCCCGCGTTCGCGGTCGTCGCGCTCTGCAGCCTTCACCGCGTAGCCGATGACGATCGCCGGGGCGAGCAGGATCGTGCCGGCGATGACCGCCCCGATGATGAACGCCGACATCGCTCCGGTGAAGCCGACGGCGAAGGTGAGCGCGTACGCGACGATCGCTGCCGCGAAGCAGAGGTAGCCGACCCGGTTCGCACGTTGCGTCCAGCGGGCGATCTGGCGGCGGCGGGCCCGCACCGGATCGACCGCAGGCGCCGTCTCGGGTGCGTTGGGGCGGTCGGCGTCGGTCGGCATACAGTCTGGCCATGGTACGTGTGGACTGGCGCGATCGCGTCGTGGTGGTCACGATCGATCGGCCGGAGCGCCGCAACGCCGTCGATCATGCGACGCTGCTGGCGCTCACCGAGGCGCAACGCGACGCAGTCGCGGGAGGCGCCCGCGTGATGGTGCTCACCGGCGCGCCGCCGGCGTTCTGTGCAGGCGCCGATCTCAACGGTGTGGAGAACGACGAGTTCGTCGGCGCTCTCGCGCGAGCACTGCACGGGTTCACCTCGCTCGGCCTGGTGACGGTCGCGGCGGTCGACGGTCCGGCGCTCGGGGCCGGGACGCAGTTGGCGGTTGCCTGTGACCTGCGCATGGCCACCCCCACGAGCACGTTCGGGGTTCCTGCGGCCAAGCTCGGCCTCGCCGTCGACCGTTGGACCGTCGATCGAGTCGAGCGCGAGTTCGGCGGGAGCGTCGCCCGCGCGATGTTGCTGGCGGCGCAGAGCTACACCGCCGAGCAGTTGCATGCCGCA